>CAMFHT010000085.1 GCA_945952245.1 uncultured Rhizobium sp.
GTCGCTGCGAGGCTCTGGGTGTCGAGCTTGTCTTCGAAACCGAAGTGGACAGCGACCTGCAATTCCCGGATGCGGACCTGATCATCGCCTCCGACGGCCTGAACTCGAAGATCCGCAATGCCTATGCGGAAGTCTTCCAGCCGGATCTCGTCGTGCGCCCGAACCGATACATCTGGCTCGGCACCAAGCGGCTCTACGACGCCTTCACCTTCGATTTCCGAAAGACGGAGCACGGCTGGTTCCAGGCGCACATCTACAAGTTCGACGATGAAACCTCGACCTTCATCGTGGAAACGACGGAAGAGGCCTACGAGAAGCACGGCCTCGGCGCGATGGACCAGCAGGGCTCGATCGATTTCTGCGAAAAGCTCTTCGCCGAAGTGCTCGACGGCGCGCCGCTGATGACCAATGCGCGGCATCTGCGCGGCTCGGCCTGGCTGAACTTCAACCGCCTGATCTGCGGCAAGTGGAGCCATTTCAATGGCCAGAGCCATGTGGTGCTGATGGGCGACGCCGCCCATACCGCGCATTTCGCGATCGGCTCCGGCACCAAGCTCGCGATCGACGATGCGATCGAGCTGACCCGGCAGTTTCAGCTTCTCGGCCACGAGAAGGACAAGATCCCCGCCGTGCTCGACGCTTACGAAGAAATCCGCCGCGTCGACGTCGCCCGTATCCAAAACGCGGCCCGCAATGCCATGGAGTGGTTCGAGGTCGTCGGCCAGCGCTATGCGGATACGCTGGAGCCGGAACAGTTCATGTATTCCATGCTGACGCGCTCGCAGCGCATCAGCCACGAGAACCTGAGGCTCCGCGACAAGGCCTGGCTCGAAGGCTACGAGCGCTGGTTCGCCGCCCGTGCCGGCATCAATGTCAAGGAAGGCGAGCGCGCGCCCCCGCCCATGTTCACGCCCTACAAGGTGCGCGACCTGACCCTCAAGAACCGTGTCGTCGTCTCCCCCATGGCCATGTATTCGGCCAAGGACGGGCTGATCAACGATTTCCACATCGTGCATCTCGGCTCGCGTGCGCTGGGCGGTGCCGGTCTCGTCTTCGGCGAGATGACCTGCGTCTCGCCGGACGGCCGCATCACCCCCGGCTGCCTCGGCCTCTGGAACGAGGAACAGGCTGCTGGCTGGAAACGGCTCGTCGATTTCGTGCACCAGAACAGTGGCGCCAAGGTCGGCATCCAGCTCGGCCATGCCGGCCGAAAGGGCGCGACCAAGGTCGCCTGGGAGGGTATCGACCAGCCGCTGCCGGAGAGCGAGACCTGGCCGCTCATTTCGGCTTCCGCGCTTCCCTATCTCAAGCACAGCCAGGTGCCGCGCGAGATGACGCGCGAGGACATGGACCGGGTGAAGGCCGACTTCGTCCGCTCGACAGAGCTCGCTGTCCAGACCGGGGCCGACTGGCTCGAATTCCACGCCGCCCACGGCTATCTCATGTCCGCCTTCCTCTCGCCGCTCACCAACCGGCGCTCGGACGAATATGGCGGCAGCCATGAGAACCGGGCCCGCTATCCGCTGGAAGTCTTCAGGGCGATCCGGGCCATCTGGCCGGAGGAGAAGCCGATTTCCGTGCGTCTCTCCTGCAACGACTGGTTCGATGGCGGCAACACGCCCGACGATGCCGCGATCTTCGCCGAGATGTTCCGCGAGGCCGGCGCCGATCTCATCGACTGCTCCTCGGGCCAGGTCTGGAAGGAAGAACAGCCGGTCTATGGCCGCCTGTTCCAGACGCCGTTCTCCGACAAGATCCGCAACGAGATCCATGTGGATACCATTGCGGTCGGAGCGATTTCGGAGGCCGACCACGCCAATTCGATCATCGCCGCCGGCCGAGCAGATCTCTGCGCCGTTGCCCGTCCACATCTCGCCGACCCTGCCTGGACGCTCCACGAGGCGGCAAGGATCGGGGTGAAGGACGTCGCCTGGCCGAAGCAGTACTATTCCGGGAAGAGCCAGTACGAGACCAATCTCGAGCGCGCGAGCCAGACGGCTGCCGCGGGTTCGAAGTAGGGTCCGGCCATGGCGGGGCGGCTTGAAGGACATCATGCGCTCATCACCGGTGCCGGCAGCGGCATCGGGGCCGCGATCGCGCGCCGGCTTCATGGAGAAGGCGCGGCCCTGACGCTTGCCGGACGGCGGGCGGAGCCGCTTCGGGCGCTGGCTGCCGAACTCGGGAGCAAAGTGCATGTCGCCGACGGCTTCGACGTCACCGATCCCGATGCGATTGCCTCCGGTCTTTCGACGGCGCGTGAAGCCCTCGGCGCAGTCTCGATCCTCGTCAACAATGCCGGGGAGGCGCCGAGCGCGCCCTTCGAGAAGACGAGCCTCGATCTCTGGTCGAAGATCATGAACGTGGATCTGACCGGCGTCTTCAACGTCACGCAGGCGGTCCTCGGCGATCTCAAGGCCCGGGGTGCGGCGACCGGTGACGCCCGGATCGTCAACGTCGCCTCGACGGCCGGCCTGACCGGCTATGCCTATGTCAGCGCCTATTGCGCGGCAAAGCACGGCGTCGTCGGCCTGACCAGGGCGCTGGCGCTTGAGCTTGCGAAGAAGGGCGTGACGGTCAACGCCGTCTGCCCGGGCTTCACCGATACGCCGATCATCGACCGGGCGCTTGCCGAGATCATGGCGAAAACCGGGCGTTCGCGCGAGGAGGCACTTGCAGCCCTTGAAAAATCGAACCCGCAGGGCCGGCTGGTGAAACCGGACGAAGTGGCAGACACCGTCGCCTGGCTGGCATCGCCGGGCGCATCGTCCATGACAGGTCAGGCGATCGCGGTCGCCGGCGGCGAAGTGATGGCGGGCTGAGGAGGAAGAGCGATGGAACCGAGCACGATCATGCAAGGGCACAGGAAATCCTTGGCCGGCTACACACCTCAGCACTTCCTGTTCGAGGTAAGTGAGGACGGTCAGGTCGCTACCGTTCGTCTCAACCGTCCGGAGAAGAAGAACCCGCTCACTTTCGACAGCTATGCCGAGCTTAGAGATCTCTTTCGCGATCTGGTCTATGCGAGCGACATCCGCGCCGTGGTGCTGACGGGTGCCGGCGGCAATTTCTCCTCGGGCGGCGACGTGTTCGAGATCATCGAGCCGCTCACCCGCATGTCCATGCCAGATCTTCTCGCCTTTACCCGCATGACCGGCGATCTTGTCAAGGCCATGCGCCGCTGCCCGCAGCCGATCATCGCCGCCGTCGACGGCATCTGCGCCGGCGCCGGTGCGATCATGGCCATGGCCTCCGATCTGCGCCTTGCGACGCCGGCCGCGAAGACCGCCTTTCTCTTCACCCGCGTCGGCCTGGCGGGCGCGGACATGGGTGCCTGCGGCATCCTCCCGCGCATCATCGGACAGGGTAGGGCGGCGGAACTGCTCTTCACCGGCCGCGTCATGACGGCAGCCGAGGGCAATCAGTGGGGCTTCTACAATGCCTTGCACGAGGGTGAGGCACTGGAGGCGGAGGCGCTGAAGCTCGCCCGTTCGCTCGCCGAAGGTCCGTACTTCGCCCATACCATGACCAAGACCATGCTGAATCAGGAATGGGCCATGGGCCTGGAGGAACTGATCGAATCGGAAGCGCAGGCCCAGGCGATCTGCATGGCGACAAAAGATTTCCGCCGTGCCTTCGAGGCTTTTGCCGAGAAACGCCGCCCCGAATTCAAGGGAGATTGAGATGGGCAATTCCACCCCGCTCAAGGGCCCCGCACGCGATCACCTCGACTGGCCCTTCTTCGGTCGGGAACACGGGGCCTATGCGGAAAAGCTCGATGTCTTCGCCGCCTCGAGCGCGCTAAAGGGCGTCGATCATTCCGACACGGATAAGGCCTGCCGCATGCTGGTGCGCGCGCTCGGCGATGCCGGCCTGCTCGCTGCAGCGACCGGAGATGCCGGGCGCAGCGCGATCGACAGCCGCATGATCTGCATTGCCCGTGAAACACTCGCCTGGCATGACGGGCTCGCCGATTTCGCCTTCGCCATGCAGGGGCTCGGCACGGGCGCGATCGGGCTCTCGGGTTCAAACGACCTGAAGTCCCTCGTGCTGCCCAAGGTCACCTCCGGCGAATGGATCGCTGCCTTCGCGCTCTCCGAGAAGGAAGCGGGCTCCGACGTCGCGGCCATGGCATGCGCCGCCCGGCGTGACGGCGACCATTTCATCCTCGACGGCGAGAAGACATGGATCTCGAACGGCGGAATTGCCGACGTCTACACGGTCTTCGCCCGTACGGGTGAAGCGCCCGGCACGCGCGGCATCTCCGCCTTCGTTATCTTTGCCGACGATCCCGGTTTTTCGGTCACCGAGCGGATCGACGTCATCGCCCCGCATCCGCTCGCGACCATCCGTTTCGACGCCTGCCGCATCCCGGCCGACCGGCTCCTGGGCAACCCCGGCGAAGGCTTCAAGATCGCCATGCGCACGCTCGACATCTTCCGCGCCTCGGTCGCGGCGGCAGCGCTCGGCTTCGCGCGCAGAGCGCTTGATGAAGGCGTACACCATGCGAGAACGCGGAAAATGTTCGGCGCGACGCTTGCCGATCTGCAGCTCACGCAGGGCGCGCTGGGCGACATGGCGACGGGTGTGGATGCCGCGGCCCTTCTCACCTATCGCGCTGCCTGGCGGCGGGACGTGCAGAAGCTCAATACGACGAGGGAAGCGGCCATGGCGAAGATGACCGCGACCGAAACGGCGCAGGCGGTCATCGACCGCGAGCTGCAGATGTTCGGCGGCCGCGGCGTGAGACTCGGCGAGATCACCGAACAGCTTTACCGGGAAATCCGCGCTTTGCGCATCTATGAAGGGGCGACCGAGGTGCAGAAGCTCATCATCGCCCGCGAAATTCTGAAGGAACAAGCCTGATGCACACGATCCTGCAACCGGAAGGCTGGGCGAAGCCCAAGGGTTACGCAAACGGCGTGATGGCGAGTGGCCGCACCGTCTTCATCGGCGGCCAGATCGGCTGGAACGGCCAGTGCGAATTCGAGACCGACGATTTCGTCGGACAGGTGCGCCAGACGCTGGAAAACGTCGTTGCCGTGCTGAAAGAGGCGGGCGGCAGCCCCGAGCACATCACCACCATGACCTGGTATTTCACAAACAAGCAGGAATACATGGCGAACCCGAAAGCTCTGGGCGAAGCCTACCGCGCCGTCATGGGCCGTCACTTTCCGGCCATGGCCGCCGTGCAGGTGGTGGCACTGGTGGAAGACCGGGCAAAGATCGAGATCCAGGCAACCGCCGTCATTCCGGATTGAGGTGCGGCGATGTCAGCGCTTTCCTTCTCGCCCGAGGTTTCCGGCACCGTAAGTGAAGGCGTGCTCGTCGTCACCATCGACAATCCGCCCGTCAATGCCACCGGCCAGAGCGTTCGGGCCGGCCTGATGGCGGCGCTTGCGCATCTCGGCAGCAAAACGGACCTGAAAGCCATGGTGCTCACAGGCGCGGGCAAGACCTTCATCGGTGGCGCCGACATCCGCGAATTCGGCAAGCCGCCGACCGAGCCCATCCTGCCCGACGTGATCGAGGCGCTGGAAGCCTCGGAAAAGCCCGTGGTGGCCGCCATCAATGGCGCAGCGCTCGGCGGCGGGCTGGAGGTCGCGCTCGCCTGCCATGCCCGCATTGCCGTGCCAGCTGCAAAGCTCGGGCTGCCGGAGGTGAAGCTCGGGCTCGTTCCGGGTGCGGGCGGAACGCAACGCCTGCCGCGTCTCACAGGCATTCCGGCAGCCATCGATCTCATCGGCTCCGGTCACGCCGTTTCGGCGCAAGAGGCAAGAAGCCTCGGCATTCTGGATCAGCTTGCCTCGGACCTCTTGGGCGAAGCCATTGCGCTCGCCCGTTCATTGACGGCGACGCCCCTCCGGCGTGCCGGCCAGCAGCCGGTCCCGGAAGCGGCGGAGGCGGATGTCGAGGCCGCAGCCAGGAAGATCCTCTCCAAGGCCCGCGGGCAGGTCGCGCCCGGCGAGGCCATCCGCCTCGTGAAGCTAGCGGCCCGGTCTTATTTGCCTGAAGGGCTTGCCGAAGAGCGCCGCACCTTCCTCTCGCTGCGCGACGGCGATCAGGCGAGAGCGCTGCGCCATGTCTTCTTCGCCGAGCGCGCCGCCGGAAAGGTGGACGGCCTCGAAGGCGTGGAGCCGCGGGTGCTGCAGGCCATCGGCGTGGTCGGCACGGGCCTCATGGGATCCGGCATCGCGGTTTCGGCGCTCGATGCGGGCTACCGCGTCATCGCCGTCGATCAGGACGAGGCCGCAGCCGGGCAGGGACGCGCCCGGATCGAAGCGATCCTGAAGAAGAACCATGCGGGCGGGCGCATCACCGCCGACGGTCTTGCAGAGCGTCTGGCGCGGCTCGAGGTCAGCGGCTCGAAGCAGGCGCTGGCCTCTGCCGATCTGGTCATCGAAGCGGTGTTCGACGATTACGACGTGAAGGCGGCCCTTTTCCGGGAGCTCGACGATATCGTCAGGCCGGACGCGATCCTCGCCACCAATACCAGCTATCTCGATCCCGACCGGCTGGCGCTCGAAACCCGCGATCCAACCCGCGTCGTCGGCCTGCACTTCTTCTCGCCGGCAAACATCATGCGGCTCACGGAAGTCGTCCGCGGCGCCCGCACCGCGCCGGACGTGCTGGCAACGGCCCTTGCCTTCGCGAAGAAGCTCGGCAAGCTGCCCGTCACCTGCGGCGTGACCGAGGGCTTCATCGGCAATCGCATCTTCTCCGCCTACCGCAAGGCTGCAGAATTCCTGGTCGAGGACGGAGCTTCTCCCGCCGAGATCGACCGCGCCATGGAGGCCTATGGCATGGCCATGGGCCCCTTCGCCGTCTTCGATCTCGCCGGCCTCGAAATCGCCTGGGCCCGGCGCAAGCGACAGGCCGCGACGCGCGACCCCGGCGAGCGATACTCCGTGCTGGCCGACCGGCTGTGCGAGGCAGGCCGCTTCGGCCAGAAGGCCGGCAAGGGCTGGTATGCCTATCCGGAGGGCAGGCGGCAGGAGGATCCCGAGGTTATGACACTCATAGAGACCGTTCGCCGGGAACGGGGCATCAATTCGACCCGCTTCAACGACACCGAAATCGTTAGCCGGCTTCTTGATTCCATGGCCGAAGAGGGCAAGAAACTGCTTTCGGAAAAGATCGCCGCCCGCGCCAGCGATATCGATCTGGTGCTGATCAACGGCTATGGCTTTCCGGCGCACAAGGGTGGCCCCATGTTCGCGGCCGGCATCACCGAAGGAAACTGACCATGTCCGACGCCTATATCGTTGACGGGATACGCTCGCCGATCGGCCGCTACGCCGGCGCCCTGAGTTCGGTTCGCACCGACGATCTCGCCGCCCATTCCATCCGCGCGCTCGTCGCACGCCATCCAGGCCTGCCGCTCGATGCTGTCGACGAAGTCGTGCTCGGCTGCGCCAACCAAGCGGGTGAGGACAATCGCAACGTCGCACGCATGGCCGTCCTGCTCGCCGGTCTGCCGGAAAGCGTCGCCGGCACCACGATCAACCGCCTCTGCGGCTCGGGCCTCGATGCCGTCGGCTATGCGGCACGCGCCATTCGCTCGGGCGAGGCGGATCTCGTCATCGCCGGCGGGGTCGAGAGCATGACGCGCGCGCCCATGGTCATGCCGAAGGCCGACAGCGCCTTCTCCCGCAGCAGCGCGATCTACGACACGACCATCGGCTGGCGTTTCGTCAACCCCCTGATCGAACGGCAGTATGGTATCGACTCCATGCCGGAGACTGCCGAGAACGTCGCGGAAGAACACGGGATATCCCGCGAGGATCAGGATGCCTTCGCGTTCCGCAGCCAGGCGCGCGCCTCTTCTGCGCAGAAGCGCGGACGCTTTGCCCGCGAAATCGCGCCTGTGGAGCTGAAGGACCGCAAGGGCAATGTGACGCTCGTCGAGCATGACGAGCATCCGCGCGAGACGACGCTGGAAAAACTCGCCGCCCTGCCGGCTCCCTTCCGCAAGGGCGGTACGGTCACTGCCGGCAATGCCTCAGGCGTCAATGACGGCTCGGCAGCCCTGCTGATCGCTTCGGAAGCCGCTGTGCGAACATACGGCCTCACGCCGCTTGCAAAGATCTCCGGCATGGCCGTTGCCGGCGTTCCCCCGCGGATCATGGGCATGGGTCCGGTTCCGGCAACACGGAAGCTCCTGGCCCGGGCAGGGCTCTCGATCGGCGACATCGATCTCGTGGAGCTGAACGAGGCCTTCGCGGCTCAGGCGCTGGCCGTGCTCAGGCAACTTGGCCTTCCTGACGATGCCGATCATGTGAACCCGAATGGCGGGGCGATCGCGCTCGGCCATCCGCTCGGCATGTCCGGGGCGCGGCTGGCGCTGACGGCGGCGATCGAGCTTCACGAGCGGGATGCGCGGCGCGCCGTCGCCACCATGTGTATCGGCGTCGGCCAGGGCATTGCGATGCTGATCGAGCGGGCCTGACGCTCAGGCCCCCGAATGCTTCCGCCGCCACTCGGAGGGCGCTTCACCCATGCGCTTTCGGAAGAAGCGGGAGAAATAGGCGGGATCCTTGAACCCGGTTTCCGCCGCGATATCCTCGACGGCGCGGATGGTGAACATCAGCAGCCGCTTCGCCTCCAGGAGCCGCCGCTCTAGAATGACGGATTTGACCGCCATGCCCAGAACCTCGCGTGCCGCCCGGTCAAGCAGGTGGGGCGTCGTGTTGAGAAGATCGACGTAGAAGCCCACGGGATGATCCCGCCGGTAGTGCCGGTCGACCGCCTTGCGCAGCGAAAGCGCCAGCGCAACCGAGGGCGAGAGCGGAGCTGAGCCATGACCTTCGCCGAGGCGGGCAATGTGCGACAGCGCGACAGCGATCAACCCCGGCAGCACCTTGCCCTCGGGTGGCTCGCCCTCCCGGTACTCTGCCGATATCATCTCCAGAATGGCCGAAAGCCTCAGCCAGCTAACCGAACCCTTGTCGCCCTGCAGGAAGATCGGCTCTCCCAGCGGCAGCTGGGTAAACCCCTCGAGCGCCCTCAGCGTCCCGTCCGCTATCGAGACGACGATCGCATCCGTGTCCGGCCCGATCACGAAGCCATGCACCACGTTCGAAGGCACGAAGCTCACCGCCGGCGCGGAAAAGTCATAGCGCTCCTCTTCTATTTGATATTCACCCCGGCCCCGGTACCAGAAGGTAATCTGGCCCATCTGCGTATGCTTGTGGGGCGAAACATTGCCAAGATGCACGGAATTCCGTTCATTCACTGTCTCCACATGCAGGAAACCGACATCGAGCGAGCGGCTCGGCTCGCCATAGACGAAGAAGTTGGGGATGTCGTTGGCGCGGGTCATGCCGGAAAAAGTACCAGCGAATTGCCGGAATTGTCCATGGGTTCACCGAACCGGGGGCGCTATCATTCCTTGACATGTTCAGGAGGAGATGAGCCATGCGATCCGAAGACTTCCGCGCCGACAAGACCCGCCCCTTCACCGGAGCTGAATATCTGGAAAGCCTGCGCGATGGCCGCGAGGTCTACATAAACGGCGAGCGCGTCGAAGACGTCACCACCCATCCCGCCATGCGCAATTCTGCCCGTTCGCTCGCCCGTCTCTATGACGCGCTGCACGACCCGGCGAAGAAGGATCGCCTGACCTCGCCCACCGATACCGGCAATGGCGGCTATACGCACAAGTATTTCCGGGTCGCGAAATCTTCTGAGGAACTCGTCGCACAGCAGGGCGCGATCGCCGACTGGGCGCGTATGTCCTATGGCTGGATGGGCCGCACCGCCGATTACAAGGCGGCGCTGATGAACACGCTCGGCGCGAATGCCGACTGGTACGGCCCCTTCAAGGACAACGCACTCTCCTGGCACAAGCGGGCGCAGGAAGCCGTGCTGTTCATGAACCACGCCATCGTGAACCCGCCGATCGATCGCCACAAGCCGGCGGATCAGGTGAAGGACGTCTTCGTCCACATCACGAAGGAGACGGATGCGGGCATCTACGTCTCGGGCGCCAAGGTGGTCGCGACCTCTTCAGCCCTCACGCATTACAACTTCCTCGCCCAGTCGTCGGCGACCGTCACGGAGGATCCCTCGCTCTCGGTCATGTTCATCGTTCCGATGAATGCGCCCGGCATCAAGATGTTCTGCCGCGTCTCCTACGAGGAGACCGCGAACACGGCAGGCCTGCCCTTCGACTATCCGCTCTCCTCGCGCTTCGACGAGAACGATGCGATCCTGGTGCTGGACAATGTCTTCATCCCCTGGGAAGACGTGCTGGTCCTGCGCGACGCGCAGAAGATCCTGTCCTTCCACCCGGCCTCGGGCTTCATGCACGGCTACTGCTTCCAGGGCTGCACCCGGCTTGCGGTGAAGCTCGATTTCCTCGCAGGGCTGCTTGCCAAGGCGCTGCGCGCCACGGGTGGCGATGCCTTCCGCGGCAATCAGGCGATGCTCGGCGAAGTGATTGCCATCCGCCACCAGTTCTGGGCCTTCTCCAATGCCATGGCCTATAATCCGCAGCCGTGGGCGAATGGCGCGGTGCTGCCCAACATGGAAGCAGCCCTCTGCTACCGCACCTTCATGTCGGAAGCCTATCCCAAGGTCATCGACATGGTCCGCCGGACTGTGGCCTCGGGCCTCATCTACCTGCCGTCCTCGGCCAAGGACTTCCACAATCCCGAGATCAACAAGTATCTCGCGCAATATGTCCGCGGCTCCAACGACATGAGCCATATCGAGCGCATCAAGATCATGAAGCTGCTCTGGGATGCGACGGGCACCGAATTCGGCGGCCGCCATGCGCTCTACGAGCTCAATTATGCCGGCGCGCCGGAAGAGGTTCGCCTTCAGGTGCTGAAGGGGGCGGAGCGCACCGGGCGGCTGCGCGAAATGGAGGCCCTCGTCGACACCTGCATGAGCGATTATGACGAGAACGGCTGGACGGGCGATACCTGGGCGCAGGCCTTCGACAATCCCGGCCCGCTGCGCGACGCGGCCGAGTAAGCGCTGCAGCCGGGAGGAGAAAGCCATGACCGAAGTCTCGAAAGGCGAATTCCGGGAGGCCATGGCGCGTGTCTGCGCGCCGGTCAACATCATCACCACGGATGGCCCGCACGGCCGGGGCGGCTTTACCGCCACCGCCATGTGCTCGGTCTCCGACGAGCCGCCCTCGCTGCTTGTCTGCATGAACGGCCGTTCGGCCCAGCGTGATCTCTTTCTGTCCAACGGACGCTTCTGCGTCAACGTGCTCACCCACGAGCACCAGCATCTGGCAGGCAAGTTCGCCGGCCAGGTGCAGGACATGGCGGAGCGCTACGCCGCCGCCGAATGGGTGACCATGGCCTCGGGCACGCCGGGATTGAAGGATGCGATCGTGAACTTCGATTGCGAGATCGAGACGGTGCAGCAGGCGGGCACCCACCATATCATGATCGCCCGCGTCACCGGCATCCGCCGCCGACCCGACGGCAATGCACTCGTCTACATGGACCGAGCCTACATGCAGCCGGCCAGCGTCGCCAATGGCGGGTTCGGAGGCTAGGCGTCTGCGTCTTCCGCCGATGCCGGCTCGCCGAGCCCGTTCTGGCTGTGGATCAGGGCCTCCAGCAGGTCCAGCAGCTGCTCTATCCGCTCCGGACCGAACCGGGCTTCGATCTCGTCATAGATCGCCTGCCGCTCCGGCTGCAGCTCCTCGATCAGCGCCGATCCGGGAGGAGCGATGGACAGCTGCACGCGGCGGCCATCATCCTTGAACTTGCCGACCGTGATGAACTGCCGCTCCACCAGCGTCTTGATGATCCGGGTCAGGCTCGGCGCGAGGATCGAGGCGCGCTCGCAGACATCAGATGCATCGAGAGGGCCGGCTTCGGCCAGCACGCGCAGCACGCGCCACTGCTGTTCGCTCACATTGTGGCGCGCCAGCATGGGCCTGAATCTGGACATCACGGCTTCGCGTCCGCGCAGCAGCGACATGGGCAGCGAACGGCGCGTATTCTTCGGCAGCAAGGGCTTCGTCTCCGGAGTGATCGGCTGGCGACCTTCAGGAACAGGGCGCCGTCCGGCATATAAAAGGCAGTGCAAACCTTTGGCAACGGTGGCCTTTCGTCGAATTCGAGCAAAGCTTGACGATTCCCCCTCCGAAACGGGCTTGACACCATGGATAAAATATTTAACGTGTTAACTAGATGCTGCGGGCGTGGGTAAATGAAACTCGGGCAGGGAGGAACGAGATGCCGCATTTCCGGATGGAATATTCCGCAAACCTCGAAGCTCATGTCGACATGACCGCGCTCTGCGGACATGTCCGGCAGGTCATCCTCTCGACGGGCCTGTTCGAGACAGGCGCCGTTCGCGTGCGCGCCTTCAAGGCCGATTCCTGGTCGATTGCAGACGATCTCATGCAAAACGCTTTCCTCGACATGGAATTCCGGATCGGCAAGGGCCGTTCTGCCGAAGACAGGAAGCAGGCCGGCGAGACGATTTTCGCTGCGGTCTCCGAATTCCTGAAGGAGCGGTTCGAGACGCCGCATTTCGCGCTTTCGCTGGAGATCCGCGAGATCGACGCCGAACTCAGCTGGAAGAAGAACGCCATTCATCCCCGCCTTCGCGGCAACTAATCGAGACGCCGCCCGGCGGCACCATGGAAGCGAGACACGATGTCCACGAGAGAACAGAATATCGAGAAGGCGGAAGCCTATCTGGCGCGGTTCCGAAAGGACGGCGTCCTCAACCATATCGGCGGCGAATCACTTGCCGCTGCCGATGGCGAGACCTTCGAGATCATTTCGCCCGTTGACCTGAAGCCGCTGGCGCGGGTCGCCAAGGGCAAGGCCGCCGATATCGACCGCGCTGCAAAGGCTGCGAAGGCCGCATTCCCGGCCTGGGCGGCGGTCTCGGGTGAAGAGCGCAAGAAGATCCTGCACAAGATCGCCGATGCCATCGTCGCGCGGGCCGAAGAGATTGCCTTCGTCGAATGTATGGATACCGGGCAATCGCTGAAGTTCATGGCCAAGGCGGCGCTCCGCGGCGCGGAAAACTTCCGCTTCTTCGC
>CAMFHT010000086.1 GCA_945952245.1 uncultured Rhizobium sp.
GGATCTTGATCGGCCTCTATTTGAATTTCTTCTGCATAAAGTTCGTACGCTTTACTTTTTGGATAGGGCTCCAGGAAAACAACCCGTTTGACTCCGGAAGCAATTAAATGCTTTGCGCAATTGTGGCATGGAAATGTTGTGCAGTATAAAGTTGCACCCTTTACTGAAACACCAACTCTTGCAGCGTCGCAAATTGCATTCATCTCAGCATGCACTATTCTACCGTACTCGGTTAAGTCCATTACATGTGCATCAGAAAGGACACCAGATTTTTTATCGGTCAAGAAATCGACAATTTTAAAGCTATTCCCAACAGACGTGAGAGAATCAGACAGAAATCCTCCTGATTGAAGTCTTTCAACGATATTACGTATCATTTCTTTCTTTAATTTGTCATTGGGATCGTGACCTTTTCCAATATCTCGGTTGTCGGGGTCATCGCCATCCCAGTAGTTCCCCCCTAATGCTTTAGGCACTTCGTTACAACCCTGCGTCACCAGTTGATCTTCGTTTGAGAAAATTGCTGCGCCGACTTGTCGAGAAAGATCAGCCGACCGGAGTGAAGCAGATTTTGCAGCGTATAAACCGAACTCTTCTCTCGATGGAGAGATATCATTTCTTCCAAAGAAAGCTTGAAAGAACCGTTCGATTGTTTTCTCCATTTTGCTTTTATCTAAGCCATGTGTAAATAGGTCTGCCAAATGAAAAGTTTCACTTAGATTCTGCCCAAAGTCACCTCCGCCATCCTCTTTTGCGTCGCGCGCTATCAACAATCCCGCCGAATGAGTTACGTCGGTACTGGATGTGTCAGTGGGCAGCGACTTGGCTAACTCTAACTCTATTGAGGCAAGTCTTTGCTGCTCGCTGGCATAGGCAGAAACCAGTATAAATTGACGACCGTATACCCGTCGAAGAAGAGTCACCTCTTCCGGTAATTTTAATTGTCTTACAATATAAGCTACAGATGGTTTTGGACTATGAACCGAACCGGTGTTGGACTTCCTGATCTCTCTGATTGCCTGAATTGCGATACGCGCCATAACGTCTTTTGACTTAAAATGCGAGCGGAGTGCATTAGCCCTATCCATTTTCGACATCATCTGGCTGTAGAGATCAGTAGACGCATCATCCGCTTTTTCCGGTTCAAAGCGACCCATTTCATCCGTAAGCTTTATAAGATAACTTTGATATTTCACCTGAATTAGAGCTTCGGCTATTGTCTCACATAGAGCTTCTACGTTCACTCCGATTGGTCCAGCTATTCCGATTATGAGCTCCGGGAACTTCATTGGTGAAATGGGCGTTTCCATTTTGCATCGCTCTTCTGAAAAGGGAGTTGGGCAAGTTGTTCGAAATGCGTGCGACTGGTTTCCACTTGATAATTTTACCGCTAAAATCGGTACAGACTCAAACCGGGACGCAGCTAAGGAGGATCGTATGCTGGCTAAAAATTCTGCAGACCGCAACAGATTTCGAGACAGCGAAGACTACCAAAATCTTGTTGAGGAAATGAGAGTTCTAGCTGACTCTGTAGGAATACGCTTCGTACCATTTAACACTGATAACTCACAAAATTTGCGCAGCGACGACACCAAGCCTACTAAGGAAGTTGCCCACAGCTTATGAAAAAAGCTATGCAACTCAGCAGATAGCCGCCCTCATAGGGCGGCTAATTTTTTGACTAAAGCTGAATAGGTAACCCTCACTCACACGCCTCCCACTCCCGCTGATACTCCGCCTGCCCGTCATGCCCGTAGCACCAGCCGGCGTCGTTGAGTTTGGTGGTCACTTCGTCCCTGCTGTCGCAGGCCTTCATCGTGTCGGGGTCGTCGCCGGAGCCGCCGCGGCAGGTGTCGTTGAGGGTCTGCCATTCCGATATCAGCGCCTCGACGTCGCCGCCGCTGTCGCCGTCGCCATCGCCGCCGGCGCGGGCGGGCTGGGGGGGCGGCGAGGCCTGGGAGCATGCCGGCGAGAAGGGCGATGGTGAGAAGCTTCATCCTGCGGCGCATGCTGTCCTGTCCTCCGGGGCCTTGCCTAGGTTTTCTTTTTAGATCTCTCGCATGAACGGGTAAAGAGAGCGTTGCGGCATGGCTCGCTGCGCTTCTCCCCTGTCCTTCGCCCGACGCCCCCGGCCGCAAATCGCGGTTGAAATCGGGGCGGGGTTCTCCTACAAGACGGGACGCCCTTCCTTGCGGGAGGGTCACACGAGGAATGGTTCTGCCCACACCGGACGGGAGGGCGGATGAAAAGGGAACACGGTGAGGACTACCCATCAGGGACCGAGACCGTGGCTGCCCCCGCAACTGTGAGCGGAGAGCGAGGCTTGAGACGCCATTGGCCCTTTCGGGGGCTGATAAGGCAAGCCGCAGCGAAGACCCGCGAGCCAGGAGACCTGCCATTCTCTGGGCCATGACATTCATGGCATCCTGATCAGGCCTTGCGCGGGTGGCGCAGGCGAAGGAGTTGAGAGAATGCACATCATGGAAGGCTATCTGCCTTTGTCGCACTGCCTTGGCTGGGCTGCGGTTTCGCTGCCCGTCGTCGTCTATGGCAGCCGCCGCATCATCCGCCTGCTCAATGAAAAGCCCGAGACGAAGATGCTGCTCGCCGCCTCCGGCGCCTATGTCTTCGTGCTCTCGGCGCTGAAGATTCCCTCCGTCACCGGCAGCTGCTCGCACCCCACCGGCACCGGGCTTGCCGCCGGCCTGTTCGGCCCCGCCGTCACCGCCGTGCTCGGCACCATCGTGCTTCTGTTCCAGGCGCTGCTGCTCGCCCATGGCGGGCTTTCCACGCTCGGCGCCAACGTGTTTTCCATGGCGATTGCCGGGCCCTTCGTGGCCTATGGCCTCTATCGCGGGCTGACGGGTATCGGCGCTTCCGCAGCGCTCGCCATCTTCGCGGCCGCAGCGCTCGGCGATCTCGCCACCTATTGCGTGACGGCGCTGCAGCTGGCGCTCGCCTTCCCCGATCCGGTCTCCGGCACGCTCGGTGCGGCGGCAAAATTCCTCGCCGTCTTCGCGCCGACCCAGGTGCCGCTCGCGATCAGCGAAGGCCTGCTCACCGTCATCGTCATGAACCTGCTGCAGCGCTATTCGGCAGACGAGCTTTCGGCGCTGAAGCCCGCCGTGCGGGAGGCCTGAGCCATGCTGAAACGCAATCTGCTTCTGCTTTTCGCCGTTATCGCGCTCGCCATCCTGCCGCTCGTCATTCACCATGGCGGCACGGCGGAATTCAACGGTGCCGACAATGAGGCCGCCAAGCTCGTGGAAACGCTGCGCCCCGGCTATCAGCCCTGGTTCACCCCCATCTGGGAGCCGCCGAGCGGCGAGATCGCCAGCCTGCTCTTCGCCCTGCAGGCGGCCATCGGTGCCGGCCTCATCGGCTTCTACTTCGGCCGCCGCTCGGCTTCCGGTCCCCGCTCCGCGCCGGGCCGCCGCCCGGAAAAGCTCGCGCCCGGCGAATGAGCTGATGCGCCTTCTCGACCGTTCGGCCCAGACCAACCGCTGGCGGCACCTGCCGACGGCGGAAAAGCTCGCGGCAACGCTTGCCGCGCTTGCCGTCTGCCTGCTCTCCCGCTCTCCGCTCACGGACGTGCTGGTGCTGGTCCTCATGGCCGGCCTCACGCTTTTCGGCGCGCGGGTGCGGGCAGCGGATTACCTCAGGGCCGCAAGCCTGCCGCTCGCCTTCATCGCCACCGGCACGCTGGCGCAGATGCTGGTGCTCGACCTTTCCGCCGGCTGGCCTCGGCTTGTCCTGGCGGATGCCTCCTCGGTTTCCACCGCCCTCTTCTTCCTGCTGCGCAGCACGGCCTCCATCTCCGCGCTGCTCTTCCTCGCGCTCACCACGCCGCTGACGGCGCTGATCGCCTGGACCGAGCGGCGGGGCCTGAACCCGCACCTCGCCGACATCGCGCTTCTCATGTTCCGCATGATCTGGCTCTTGCTCGACTGTCTGGAGCGGGGCGAGGCGGCGCTGAAGAACCGGCTCGGCCATCGCAGCTATCGCGGCATCCTGCGCTCGCACGGCCTGCTGCTCGCCGCCCTGCTCCCCCGCGCCTTTGCCCATGCAAGGCGGCTCGAAAGCGGGCTCGCGGCGCGCGGATACGAGGGGCGCCTCCTCTTCCTCTCCGCGGAAACACCGGCAAGCCCGCTTAATCTCACCGCCATCGGCCTCGGCTTTGCCGCACTGTTCGTGATCGGCTTCCTCGCATGATCCTCGAAGCGCGCAGCTTACGCTATACCTATCCCGGCGCATCCGGGCCGGCCTTGTCCGATGCCTCGCTGACGATCGCTGCCGGCGAGCGGCTCGCCCTGCTCGGCATCAACGGCGCCGGCAAGTCCACGCTCTTCCAGATGCTGAACGGCAGCCTGAAGCCGGCGGAAGGCAAGGTCCTCCTGGACGGTGAGCCCGTTTCCTACGATCGCAGGGGCCTGAGCCGTCTGCGCCAGGCCGTCGGCCTCGTCATGCAGGATCCGGACGACCAGCTGTTCGCTGCAACCGTTGCCGAAGACGTCTCCTTCGGCCCCGTCAATCTGGGCCTGAGCGAGGCGGAGGTGCGGGCGCGTGTGGCAGAAGCGCTGGAGGCGCTGGGTGTGACCGCGCTTGCGGCCAATCCCACGCACATGCTGAGCTTCGGGCAGAAGAAGCGGGTGGCAATCGCCGGCCTCATCGCCATGCGTCCCTCTGTACTGCTGCTCGACGAGCCGACCGCCGGGCTCGATCCTCAAGGCATCGAGGAGCTCATGCAGGCGCTTTCCACCCTCTCCGCCGCCGGCACGGCCATCGTCATCGCCACCCACGACATGGACCTCGCCTGGTCCTGGAGCACGCGCGTCGCCGTCTTCGAAAACCGCGCCATCGGCCTTGCCGGCCCGCCGGAAGCGGTGTTTTCCGAAAGTGATCGCCTTCGCGCCCTGGGCTTGCGCCCGCCCGTGCTGCACGAAATCGGTCTGGCGCTCGTGCAGGCGGGTGTCCTCACCGCCCTGCCCCGCTCCATGGCCGAGATGAAGGCTCTGATCGCACGATCGAAATTGTGAAGAAATCATGGCGCAGGCGATCATCGCTGCGCCGGATTCCGGCGGTTTCTAGGCGGATTTCCCGCGCCGAAAATTAAGTATCGGTAATTTGAATCACCGCAAGCGCAGAGGTACTTCTTGAAGTGGCAACAGGGAGCGCCGGACATGATGACCGGCACTATGTCGTCCCCCGACCCTCTTGCTTGCAATGCAGTCTTTGCTCTTCCGCCCCTGCGTATCGGAGGCGGATCCGCGAACGGAAGGCGGCCGGCCCAACCACGGCCGCCTTTTGCGTTCTCCGCTGCACCTTGCTTCATGCGCGAGTTCTGATAGAATGGAGCCGTGAGCAGGTGCTCGAACACCTGCTCACCTTTTTGCTTATTTGCTATACGTAACCCGCACGGTCACTGACCAGCCCGTGCGGGTTTTCCGTATGATAAGCGTAATGATGCGTCTCCGCATGGCATTACCTCCATGTTCGAGGGCAAGGCCGTTGCCTCAGCCGGGAAGCCCATCTTCCACGGTCGCGCCGCTGGTCCCGGCGCTGCTGCTTTTGCCCCGAACGGGGTCACATTAGAGATTGTTTACGGAAGAGTCTCGCAAGATTTTCGCTATGCCCGGCGCAGCTTGCTTCATGCGCGAATTCTGATAGAATGGAGCGGCAGGCGGACGTTGGCGCGCCCGCCTGCTTTTTGCTTACTCTACGGACAGTTCAACCCGCACGGTCACTGACCAGCCCGTGCGGGTTTTCCGTATGATAAGCGTAATGATGCGTCTCCGCATGGCATTACCTCCATGTTCGAGGGCAAGGCCGTTGCCTCAGCCGGGAAGCCCATCTTCCACGGTCGCGCCGCTGGTCCCGGCGCTGCTGCTTCTGGCCCGAACGGGATTATATTAGATTTTTCTTTTATTCCTGTCATCTGCATTTGCGCCTTGGCTGCCCTGCGGTCGGAACTCTCGTCTTTTTGCGGATAAGGACTATGTTCGGTTGCAGAAACCTTTTGTTTCGGGAGATCGTGCGATGGCGAATTTTCAAGGTGAAAGCAGTTATGGGCGCGGCTTCACGGTCGGCAGCAAATGGGGCTGGTTCCTGGGGCTGGGGCTGTTGCTGACGGTTCTGGGCGTGGTGGCGCTGGTGAACGTGGTCGAGGCGACGCTTGCCTCGATCTTCTTCATTGCCGCCGTCATGCTGGTTGCGGGTGTCGGGCATATCGTCCATGCCTTCCAGGTGCGCGGCTGGGACAGCATGGCCTACTGGGTGCTGAGCGGGGTCCTCTATCTCGTCGCCGGCCTCTTTGCCTTCATCAATCCCGTGCTCGCCTCCGCCGTCATCACGCTGATGATGGCTTTTGCGCTTCTTGCCTCCGGCCTCTTCCGCCTGTTCGTCGGCTTCCGCATGCGGGGCGGCGGTGGCGGTTTCGTGATGCTGAGCGGCCTCGTCACGGCGCTTGCGGGCCTGATGATCGCGCTCGGCTGGCCGGCCAGCAGCCTCTGGGTGCTGGGGCTCTTCCTTTCCGTGGACCTGATGATCCAGGGCGGAACGCTGGTGGCGCTGGGCCTTGCACTGAAGCGCCTGGCCTAGCCGGAGCAGGCGCCGCAAGCCTTGCGGGCAGCTGCTTCAGCATTCCCGCATGTGCTTGTTTTGTCACAAAAAATTCTTGTCGCTTCTACCATTTGTTCAGATCTTGCGCCTTAAGCACGGGGACGGAACGAACAGTCGGAGAAGACCATGAACCTCGCCCACATCCCGGTGCCGGAATTGCTCCGGCGCTTTGCGGACAGGGACCTGATCACGCTCGCGCGGCTCGTGGTCGCCAATGCCTTCCAGCCCATCGTCGAAATGGCCTCCGGCGCCGTGTTCGGGCATGAATCGCTGCTGCGCGGCGTCGATCGCCTGGGCTTTTCCTCGCCGCTCGATTTCCTCGATCATGTGCATGCCCGGGGCCAGCTCATGGAACTCGAGCAGTTCACGGCGGCGCGCGCGCTCTCCAAGTTCGCGACCATCCCGAATTTCCGGGAGGCGACCCTCTTCCTCAATCTCGACGTCCGGCTGATCGCCGATGGCGAGGCTTTTGCCGGTGCGCTGCTCGACCACATGCGGGCGAACGGCATCCCGCCCTCCTCCGTTTGTTTCGAGCTGTCGGAGCGCTTCGACAACACCAGCATTCCGGAATTCGCGGCCCTCGTCACCTATATGCGCCAGGCCGGTTTCAAGCTCGCGATCGACGATTACGGCGCCGGCCATGGCGAGATGAACCTGCTCTGCGACTACCAGGTGGATTACCTGAAGATCGACCGGCACATGGTGGCGGGCATCGACCGCCATGCCCGCAAGCGCCACCTCTTCCGCAATACCGTCAACATGGCGCATGCGCTCGGCATCCGCATCATCGCGGAGGGCGTGGAGACGGAGGCGGAATACCTGACCTGCCGCGATCTCGGTGCCGATCTCGTGCAGGGCTGGTTCATCGCAAGGCCGGAACTCGACATCGAGAAGATCCGCCACAGCTTCCCCGAGCTCGCCCGTCTTGGCTTCGTGCCAGGTGGCGGCAGAGGCGGCGACGAGACGCTGATCCGCCGGCAGATGGAGACCGTGCCGGCGATCCGCGAGGACGATGGCCTCGACCGCGTGTTCGATCTCTTCCGCAACAATCCGAGCCAGACCTTCTTCCCCGTGCTCAACGCCAATGGCGAGCCGCGCGGCGTGATCCGCGAACAAACGCTGAAGGCCTATATCTACCAGCCCTTCGGCCGCGACCTGCTGACCAACCCCTTCTACCGCCGCTCGATCAGCCGCTTCGTGGAATCCGCCCCCGTCATCGGCCTCGATGCGGATGCGGACCAGCTCGCCTCCATCTTCACCAATATGGAAGGCAATGACTGCGTGCTGCTGACGGAGAACATGCGCTATGCCGGCGTCGTCTCGCCGGCGGCCATGGTGCGGCTCTTCAACGACAAGCGGGTGCAGAACGCGCGCGAGCAGAACCCGCTGACGGGTCTGCCCGGCAACCGCGCGATCCACGAGCATCTGCTGGAGCGCGGGCGCGATACGGGCCGGCAGCGCTTCTTCTGCTATGGCGATTTCGATCATTTCAAGCCGTTCAACGACGTTTACGGCTTCTCGCGCGGCGACATGGCGATCTCGCTCTTCGCCGCGCAGATGCGGCGCCTGTTCCTGGAGGGTGAGGTCTTTCTCGGCCATATCGGCGGCGACGACTTCTTCATCGGCACCGTGGACATGAGCCGCGATCAGATGGAGGCGACCCTCTCGCGCCTGATCGAGGAATTCGCAGCCGATGCTGCCGGCCTCTATTCGCCCGAGGACCGCGAACGTGGCGGGATCGACGCCGAGGACCGGGCTGGAAAGCCCGCCTTCTTCCCGCTGCTGCGCTGTTCCATGGCGGTGCTGGAAGTGCCGGAGGGGCAGGTTCTCGCAGATATCGGCCTTGCCAGCCGCCGCATCGCAGAGCTGAAGCGCGAGGCGAAGAGGGCGGAAAGCGGGCTCGTCTTCGGACGCCTCGAAGGGGCGGCCGCCAACATTCCGCCGCCGCCGCTCAGTCTCGCCGGCTAAGCCCTGAGAGGTCGGCTGCGTTTGGTTCCCTGCCGCCGCAGCGTCCCGATGTCGCGTGCGGCTGCGCTTGAAATCTCGCCTGCCCGGTTCTTAATGGGGAAAACCCCGACAACAGAACAACGGAGGATCAGGGATGACACTTCCTTCCGACATGGCCCATGTGGCCCTGCCAACACCCGGCGGCCCCGAAGCCATGCAGCTCGCGCGCGGGCCCCTGCCCGTTCCGCGGGCGAACGAGATCCTCATCCGGGTGGAGGCCGCGGGGGTGAACCGACCGGACGTGCTTCAGCGCATGGGCGCCTACCCGCCGCCGAAGGATGCAAGCCCGATCCTCGGCCTGGAGGTCGCCGGCGAGGTGGTGGCCGTCGGCTCCGGTGTCAGCGATTTCAAGCCGGGCGACCGGGCCTGCGCGCTGGTCAACGGCGGCGGCTATGCCGAGTATTGCACCGCCCCCGCGACCCAGGCCCTGCCCTTCCCGAGGGGATATGACGCCGTCAAGGCGGCGGCGCTGCCGGAGACCTTCTTCACCGTCTGGGCAAACCTCTTCCAGATGACGGGCCTCACCGAAGGCGAGAGCGTGCTGATCCATGGCGGAACCTCCGGCATCGGCACGACGGCGATCCAGCTCGCCAGGGCCTTCGGCGCGGACGTCTACACCACTGCGGGTTCAGCCGAGAAATGCGAGGCCTGCGTGAAGCTCGGGGCGAAGCGCGCCATCAACTACAAGACCGAGGACTTTGCCGCCGTCATCCGCGAGGAGACCGACAAGCGCGGCGTGGATGCGATCCTCGACATGATCGGTGCCAGCTATTTCGAGAAGAACCTCGCCTCGCTCGCCAAGGATGGCTGCCTTTCGATTATCGCCTTCCTGGGCGGTTCGGTCGCCGAAAAGGCGGATCTGACTTCCATCATGGTGAAGCGCCTCACCGTCACCGGCTCGACCATGCGCCCGCGCACGGCAGCGGAAAAGCAGGCGATCCGCGACGAGCTTCTCTCGGAAGTCTGGCCGCTCCTCGAAGCCGGCACCGTCTCCCCCGTCATCTACAAGGTCCTGCCCTTCCAAGAAGTGGTGGAGGCCCACAAGCTGATGGAAAGCTCTGAGCATATCGGCAAGATCATGCTGAAGCTGTAACAGTCGCTCCGTCATCCTCGGGCTCGTCCCGAGGATCTACCGTCGCCTGCCAAGCAAATGACGGAGAGCCCCGGTCCACCCTCGGCAGATCCTCGGGACGAGCCCGAGGATGACGTTCGGGAGGGGCGTTCCGTCTCAATCACCATGGGAGCTACATCTGCTGCTGAAGTGGCGCCCCGAAGTCGTCATGCTCGGGCTTGTCCCGAGCATCTACCCATGCCTGCCAAGCAATCGACGGTGAGCCCTGGTGCCCCCCGGCAGATGCTCGGGACGAGCCCGAGGACGATGCCGGAAGGGGATTCTTCAGGTTCAAGACTAGGCAGAAAGCCGCCGCTTCAGCGCCAGCCCCGCGAGCAATGCGGCCAGCGAAGGCAGCGTGAAGAGCGCGAAGAGCCACCAGGCGGCATCGAGATTGCCCTCGATGCCGCCGGGATCGATGAGGCCCGTCGAATTGACGATGACGCCGGCGAGCGCTGCACCGAAACCGGAGCCGAGCGACTGCATGATGGTGATCGCCGCCGAGGCCTTGTCCTTTTCGAGATCCGGCGCGAGCCGGATGACGAGGGCGACGAGATGGGCCCAGCCGAGCCCGACACCGGCACCCATGAAGAAGATGCCGACCGAGACCAGCCCGAGCATGCCGAGATCGCTGCCGGGATTATACTCCGCCATCGTGAAGACGAGGCTGACCGTGCCGACGATCTGCAGCGCAGCACCGAGAACGATCGAGGCAATCGCCCGGTTGCCGGTATGATGCGTGGTCAGAAATGCGCCCGCCGTCCAGCCGAGCGCCACCAGCGCCACGAGATAGCCGGAGAACAGCGGCGGCACGCCGTGCAGCTCCTGCAGGAAATAGGGAATGTAGACGTCCGCCGAAAGCACCAGCAGCACCAGCAGCTGGAAGCCGTAGATGAGGCCGAGCGGCGTCGAAAGCCGTGTCGCGCCGTCCGGGAAGACGCTGGTCGACAGCCGCCGTTCCGCCACCACCAGACCGACGGCCGAAGCGATCGAGGCCGCGAGCCAGCCGAAGCGGAGTGCCGGGTTTTCCGCCGAGCCCGCGAGCGACAGCATGACGACGGCGGCGACCATCAGCAGCACCTGCACGATGGGAACGGAAATCTCCGTCCGGTCGTCCGGCGCTTCCGGCAGGCGAAGCGGCCCGAAGATTGCCATCAGCGCGGTAAAGGGAGCCGGAATGGCAAAGGCGATGCGCCAGAGATGGCCATCGGCAAAAAGCCCGCCGAGCGAGGGGCCGATGAAGGTGGCCGCACCCCAGACGGCGGCATAGAGCGCCGACGCCCGGCTCCACAGCCGCTCCGGATAGGCATGCCGCACGAAGGCATAGCCGAGCGCGACGATGAGGCCTGCCCCGAACCCCTGCACCGCACGGCCGGCAACGACCAGCATCATGTTCGGCGCCAATGCCGCGAAGATGCTGCCGGCGCCGAAGAAGATCGAGCCGATGACATAGGCCTTGCGCAGGCTGATGCCTTTCGGCCGGGCGCTGATGAAGACGGAGCCGAGCAGGGCCGCAGCAACGAAGATGGTCGTCGTCCAGGCAAAGAGATCGAGCCCGCCGATATCACGCACGACGGAAGGCAGCACGGTGATCGAGATGTAGACCTCGATCGCATGCAGCGCGATGCCGCCGCCGAGCATCAGCGTCGCACCCAGATGTGCCGGCAGGAAGAGATCGAAGAACCGCGCCCGCTCGTGATGCTCGCCGACCGGCTCTTCTCCTGAAACGCTCATTCAATCCTCGCTGCAGAATCACGGGCCGAAAATACGGCCTCAGGTCCCCTGCGGGAAAGAGCCGAAAATTGACACTGGCATGGCATAAAGCCCATTCCCGAACGAAAGGGGCCGATCCCCCATATAGATCAGCAGGCCGATGAAATCCCACTTTGCGGCAGGGCCGGCGCGGAAATAATGGAAATTCTTGAAATCCTCGGCGCCGACAGTGGCGGAAGCCTTTACCTCCAGCCCGACGAGCAGGTTGCCGCACTCGGCGAGCATGTCCACCTCCCTGCCCCGCTGGTCCCGCCAGTGGAACAGCCGCCATTCATCCCGCTGGTAAGGCAGGTTCTTGAGGAGTTCGGAAAAGACATAGGTCTCGAACAGCGAGCCGAGCGGCGTCTGGTCCTTGCCAAGCACGAAATCACCGGCAGTGAGGCCGCGCAACGCCGCGGCAACGCCCGAGTCCACGAAATGGCTCTTCGGATGGCGAATGTCGCGGCCCGCCTCGCCCGAGGTCCAGGCCGGAAGCCGCGTGATCAGCGAGAGACGCTCCACCGCATCGAGGTAGTCTGCCACCACCTGCCGTGTCAGCCCGATCTTGTCGCCGATATCGGTCATGTTCAGCTCGCCCGCGGTGCGGATGGCCAGCTGTTCGATGAGCTTGCGCATGGCATCCGGCCGCCGGATCTTCATGACGTCGGCGACGTCCCTGTCGACGATGCTTTCCACATAATCGCGATAGCGGCGCTGGCGGAAGCGCTCCGATAGTGACCGGATTTCCGGGTAACCGCCGCGCAGGATGCGGTCGATGATTTCGGGGCGGGCCAAGGGCCGGCATTGCGGCAGCGCCTCGAGCCCGCCCCCCTCCCTTGCCCAGTCGAGCAGCCGGCATGGACCTGCATCCTCGATCTCCGCGAGGCTGAGCGGCAGCATCTTCATGGTGTGAACGCGGCCGGCCAGCGAATCCATCACCTCGGCAGATGTGAAGACATTCGAGGAACCCGTGAGGATGAACTGGCCCTTGCGCCGGTTGCCGTCCACGATCCGCTTGATCGTCAGTGCAAGGCGCTTGGACCGCTGCACCTCATCAATGATGACCGGCCCGCCGTTCGCCTCGGTCACGAACGCCTGCAGCTGACCCTGCGGATCAGCCTCCAGCGAAGACAGCGTGTTCTCCTCGTCCAGCGAGATGAATTTTCCGCTATCGAGCATGTCACGCACCAGCGTCGTCTTGCCCACCTGCCGCGGCCCGATGAGATTGATGACGCGCGCATATTCCAGTGCGTCGCGCAGCTCAAACTTCATATGCCGACCATACAGGTCTTCCGACATAACAAAACTCTCTAGGGCCCTGATATTGCTCGCTTCGGACGCTACAGCATATGTGGTGAAACGTCAACTACAAGCCTGGTGAAACGTTAACCAGGGGTGTGGTGAAACGTTAATTAGGAGGGTGGTGAAACGTTAACTAGGAATGTGGTGAAACGTTAACTAGGAATGTGGTGAAACGTTAACTAGGAATGTGGTGAAA
>CAMFHT010000087.1 GCA_945952245.1 uncultured Rhizobium sp.
GCGTCGAGGCGCGGAAGCCCGGGGTCGAGAAGAGCTTCGGATCGAGGACCGGCGCCGGGTGCACCTTCGCATGGCGGAGGTAGAGGACGAGCGCCATCAGGCCGGCGGCGACGGAGGCATAGCCAGTCACCGGCGGCAGTGCCGGAAGGCTGATGACCGAGAGGCCGAAGACCACGCCGGAGGCGGCGATCGCGACCAGCAGGAAGCCGTAGATGTCCATCGGCGGCGGCTTCGGCGTGTCGATATGCGGCAGGTAGACGGTGGCCAGCCAGATACCCATGATACCGATCGGCACGTTGATGAGGAAGATCCAGTGCCAGGTGAAATAGGTGGTGATGAAACCGCCGAGCGGCGGGCCGGCCATGGGGCCGACGAGCGCCGGGATCGTCAGATAGGCCATGGCGGCGACGAGTTCGCTGCGCTTGGTGGTCCGCAGCAGCACGAGCCGGCCGACCGGCGTCATCATCGCGCCGCCTGCGCCCTGCAGGAAGCGGAAGAGCACGAACTGCGTGAGCGTCTGCGCCACGGCGCAAAGAATGGAGCCGGCGACGAAGATGACGATCGCGATCCGGAAGACGGTCTTTGCGCCGAAACGGTCCGCCATCCAGCCCGAAACGGGGATGAAGATCGCGAGTGCCACCATGTAGGCCGTCAGCGCGAGCTTCAGCGTGATCGGGCCGACCGAGAGATCGGCGGCAATGGCGGGAAGGGCGGTGGAGATCACCGTCGAGTCCATCTGTTCCATGAACAGCGCGACGGCGAGGATGAGCGGAATGATGCGATTCATGAGGCCGATATGTCCTTGGCATGCCGGCGGAAAAGGCATCTGACCCTTTCAATCCCGGAGCGGTCCAGAGGTGATTGAAAGGGTCAGACGCGAAGAGGGGCCGGCGGTTTTCCGCCACGGGGGAAGAGATAGCGGATAGCCTCGTTTTGTCCAGCCGCGGGACGGATTTGTGGCCTCATGGTCAGACGATGATCAAAAAGCCGTGATGCCCGCACTGCAACCATGGCGACAGGCGGGCCGCGCCCTAGTCTTGAGGCCACCAGAACGATCTCGATGGCTCGAAGGGAGAAGGTCATGACAGACACCGGCATCAACAGGCGCAACCTCATGGTCGGCTCGGCGCTCGGCGTGCTCGCCGCGCCGGCGGTCCTGACAGGCGCCAGGGCACAGGCAGCGGAGATCGGCATGACGGACACGGCACCAGACATGGGACAGGGTATCCGGCGGTTGAAGCTCGGCGGCTTCAGGGTCACCGTCATCAGCGACGGCATGCGCCCGTCCGACAAGCCGCAGGAAACCTTCGGCACCAACCAGCCGCCGGAAAAGGTGGCGGAACTGCTGAAGCAGAACTTCCTGCCCGAGGACAAGTTCGTGAACGGCTTCTCGCCGGTCCTGGTCGAGACGGGGTCGGAGAAGATCCTGTTCGATACCGGCATGGGGGAAATGGGCCAGTCCTTCGGCGCCGGCCGCCTGCCGGAAGGGCTTGCCGCAGCCGGCGTGAAGCCGGAGGACATCACCATCGTGGTGCTCACCCATCTCCACCCGGATCATATCGGCGGGCTCGCGCTCGGCGGCAAGCCGGCATTCGCCAATGCGCGCTATGTCATCGGCAAGACGGAGTATGATTTCTGGAATGACGATGCCCGGATGGGCACGCCTGCCGAAAACGGCCACCAGATGGTGAAGAAGGTGGTCACGCCGCTTGCGGAGAAGGCGACCTTCATCGGCGATGGCGATTCCGTGATCTCGGGCATTTCCTCCATCCTCGCGCCCGGCCACACGCCGGGCCACATGGGCTTCCGCCTGGAATCGGAGGGCCGCCAGATCATCCTCACCGCCGATACGGCCAACCATTACGTGCTTTCGCTGCAGCGGCCGGATTGGGAAGTGCGTTTCGATGCCGACAAGACGAAGGCGGCGGAAAGCCGGCGGAAGATGTTCGACATGATCGCCACCGACAGGCTGGGCTTCATCGGCTACCACATGCCGTTCCCGGCGGTCGGCTTCGTGGAAAAGCAGGACGTGGGCTACCGCTTCGTTCCCGCCAGTTACCAGTTCGACATCTGAAGAATCGAAAGGCCCGTCTCGTTGGCGGGCCTTTTGCTATTCCCTTCCTCAAAAAGACATGGTACCAGCCCTCGCCAACTTCCATTGAACACATCCTCCCTACGGCAGCTGAAAGGCGTGTCGGTGTTCACCCATTCGAAAAGGAATTGGCATGGCCCGGATCATTGAAACGGCAACCGGCGCGGAAGCGCTTACCTTCGACGACGTGCTGCTGCAGCCGGGTCATTCCGAAGTCATGCCCGGCCAGGTTTCGGTCTCCACCCGCATCGCCCGCGATTTCGATCTGAACATCCCGATCCTCTCCTCCGCCATGGATACGGTCACCGAGGCCCGCCTTGCGATTGCCATGGCCCAGGCCGGCGGTCTTGGCGTCATCCACCGCAACCTCACTCCGATCGAACAGGCCGAGGAAGTGCGGCAGGTGAAGAAGTTCGAGAGCGGCATGGTCGTCAACCCGGTGACCATCAGCCCGGAAGCGCCGCTGTCCGAAGCGCTCGGCCTCATGAAGTCCCACGGCATTTCCGGCATTCCCGTCGTCGAGAATGGCGGCAGCGGCAAGGCCGGCCGCCTCGTCGGCATCCTCACGAACCGCGACGTGCGCTTCGCCTCCGATCCGAACCAGCGCATCTACGAACTGATGACGCGCGAGAACCTCGTGACCGTCAAGGAGAACGTCGACCAGCAGGAAGCCAAGCGCCTGCTCCACATGCACCGCATCGAAAAGCTGCTGGTGGTGGATGGGGATGGCCGCTGCGTCGGTCTCATCACCGTCAAGGACATCGAGAAGTCGCAGCTGAACCCCAACGCCGCCAAGGATGCGCAGGGCCGCCTCAAGGCCGCGGCTGCGATCAGCGTCGGCGATGACGGCATCGAGCGCGCCGAGCGGCTGATCGAGGCCGGCGTCGACCTCATCGTCGTCGATACGGCCCACGGCCATTCGCAGCGCGTGCTGGATGCGGTGTCTCGCGTCAAGCAGATGTCGAACTCGGTCCGCATCATGGCCGGCAACGTCGCGACCGCCGATGGCACCAAGGCGCTCATCGATGCCGGCGCGGATGCGGTCAAGGTCGGCATC
Source organism: uncultured Rhizobium sp. (assembly GCA_945952245.1). GTDB lineage: Bacteria > Pseudomonadota > Alphaproteobacteria > Rhizobiales > Rhizobiaceae > Gellertiella. Next base: position 3,150 of record CAMFHT010000087.1, read on the forward strand.
GGCCCGGGCTCGATCTGCACCACCCGCATCGTCGCCGGCGTCGGCGTGCCGCAGCTGGCGGCCATCATGTCCGCCGTCGAGGAAGCGCAGAAGGCCGACATTCCCGTGATTGCCGATGGCGGCATCAAGTTCTCGGGCGATCTCGCCAAGGCGATCGCCGCCGGCGCTTCCGCCTGCATGATCGGCTCGCTGCTCGCCGGCACGGATGAAAGCCCGGGCGAGGTCTATCTCTACCAGGGCCGTTCCTTCAAGGCCTATCGCGGCATGGGCTCCGTGGGGGCCATGGCCCGCGGTTCGGCAGACCGCTACTTCCAGGCGGAAGTGCGCGACACGCTGAAGCTGGTGCCGGAAGGCATCGAGGGCCAGGTGCCCTACAAGGGGCCGGTCTCGGCCGTGCTTCACCAGCTGACGGGCGGCCTGCGCGCTGCCATGGGCTATGTCGGCGGCAGGGATCTCGCCGACTTCCAGTCGCGCGCCACCTTCGTGCGCATTTCGGGCGCGGGCCTGCGCGAAAGCCATGCCCATGACGTGACGATCACCCGCGAGAGCCCCAACTATCCGGGTGCCGTCTGATGTCGGAAAAGATCAGCCCCTACTGGATCGTGGTCGGCTTCCTGATCGCAAGCTCGGTGGGGCTGCTCGCGCATATGGGGCTGGTCATGGTGCCGGCCTTCCATGATCTCACGGGCCAGACCATGCCCGATGCGCGGCTGACGGGTTACGAGCCGGCGGACGTGGTTGATGTCGCGGATGCGCTCCGGCAATCGCCGGAGGCCGCCGCCCTCTATCGCGGCCTGCATCTGATCCCGGACATGATCTTCCCGGCCGCCTTCACGCTTCTCTCGCTCATGCTGCTCGGCAAGTATGCGCCCGGTGTGACCGTGTTCCACAAGCCGCTCTCCGGCTACCGGCTCTGGATCGTGTTTGCGGTGCCGGTGCTCTATGCGGCCTGCGACTACGCGGAAAACATCATGAGCCTCATGCTGTTTCCGCCGGCATCGCCGACGCCTGAAGCTTTCGACCGCATGACGGGCATCCTGCCGCTCGCGACGCGGGCCAAGGCCATGTTCTTCTTCATCTCACTGATCTTCGTGCTGCGCTTCAGCCTGTTCAGGGAGCGGCATGAGCCGGAAAACAATAACACCCTGTAAACTTGTGCCGCTTTGGCACATCTGCACGCTAGAGCCCCCTAATTTTTACCGGAGGAGGGGAAAATTACCTCGTTTTGGTTGTCAAACATAATCTGTTCCGGCTAAACAGCCGCTGCACTTCACGTAACGTGAAGTATTCGCTGAGCAGTACGGCACGGATGCAGAATGACTGACAACAGCACGTCGCGGATCGATTACCGGAAAAGGCCGCAGCAGGACCGGAGCGTCCAGCGTGTCGAGCAGATTCTCGCCGCGGCCCGCAGGCTGATCGGCCTGCATGGCGTGCAGGGGCTGAAGATGACGGAGATCGCCAAGGAGGCGGGGGTTCCGATCGGCTCGGTCTACCAGTATTTCCCCGAGCGGGTGGCGATCGTGAAGGCGCTCTTCGACCGCACCGCGGAGGCCGTGCAGGACAATGTCCGCCAAACCTTCGTCGCGGTCGGCAGCCTGGAGGAATCGGTGGAGCTGATCTGCACGATCACCGACTGGTACTACAGGCAGTTCCTCGAAAACCCCGCCGATTACCAGATCCTGATGGCAACCGAATCCGATCGGGATCTGATCAAGATCAATGTCGAGGACAGCCGCCAGGTGGGCGCGCTTTTCCACAATTCCATCGCCCATCTCCTGCCCAAGGATTTCCCTGTGGACATGGAGACCCGGAGCTTCCTCCTGAGCTACCTCATCGGCTCCGCCATCCGGCTTGCAGTCACCGCGGGCGAGCCCACGGGGTCGCGCCTGCTGGCCGACTGGAAGGCGCTGCTCCGGGACATGGTATTCCACATCCCGTCCCAGCCGCGGCGGTAATTACCAGCTCGGCATCGCCGTGCCGGTGCGGGCCCGCAGATATCGCCCGAAATTCTTCACGTCGCCCTCGTTGTCGTCGTTCATCGACGGCGGCGTGATGTTGTCGAGGCAGGCGGTGATATGCGTGGTGATGGCGTTCATCAGCGAGGTCGGCACGCCCGGCCGCTTCATGATGCCGATCTGAACCGGCGGCAGCGCCGGGAAGCCGTCGGCCTGCGTCAGCACCTTCATGCCCGTCCGGAGTGCCGATTCCGGCAGGACGGACACCGCCATGCCGGCGAGAACCGCCGAGGCGACGACGGTGGATGACCAGCTGGTGAAGAGGATCTGGTATTCGCGGCCGATGCTATCCAGCGCCGAACTCGCGAGCTGCCGCCACTGGCAGTCGCGCCGCCCGACCGCAAGCGGAACGGCCATGTCGTCGGAGATCGGGTGGTTGGCGGAGCCGACCCAGCACAGCGGTTCCGTACGCACCACGTCGGACATGCGCTCGCGCGGATTGTGCGTGACGAGCGCGATGTCGAGCTCGCCCTTGGTCATCTTTTCCGCCAGATCGACGGAAGGTTCGCACACGATGTAGAGCTCCACGTTCGGGTGGGTCTTGGCGAAGCGGCCGATGATCTCCGGCATGTAACGGTCGGCATAATCGTCCGGCGTGCCGATCCTGAGCGTGCCTTCGAGCCGGTTGTCGTCGAAGGCGGCGATGGCTTCATTGTTGAGCCGGATGATGCGGCGGGCATAGTTGAGCAGCTTCTCGCCCTCGCCAGTCAGCCGTATGCCGCGGCCATCCTTGGCGAAGAGCTGCTTGCCGATCCGCTCCTCGAGCCGGCGCATCTGCATGGACACGGCCGACTGGGTCTTGAACACCCGGTCGGCAGCCTTGGTGAAGCTACCCGTATCAACGATGGCGATGAAGGTCTGAAGCTGGTCAAGATCAAGCGGCGCAGTCATTTTGACACCCATGAAAATGTTTGATGGTTACTATTAAAAACATGCGTTGGACTGATCAATAGCTATTTGACATCTTTCAAGTGCAAAAAGTCGTGAGACCGGTCTTACCTGCCGGTCTCGACGCTCCCCGCCCGGTCCTGCCCGGCGGCGCCTCCAGCGCCCGGCCAGGCCGCCACCGTTTTGAAAAGGCCGAAGCCATGCGTGTGATCGATGATCCCTGCACGGGCGCATTGCCCGTGAGCCGGAGTTCGCTCTGGATTTCCGTCTGGACCGCTTTCGTCAGCGTTGTCCGCAATCGCCTGAACCGCCGCCAGGTGGCAAGGCTCGACCATATGACCGATGCGGAGCTGTTCGACATCGGGCTGACCCGCCTCGACCTCCATTCGGCGCTTGGCGAATCGCACTTCTTCGAGGACCCGAGCCGACGCCTGCGCCGCGTTCGCACGCTGCGCGACTGATGCCGCCTGTCCCATGCCGGGACAGATCCACCCTTTCCCCGCAGGGCCCATCCCAAGAAGCCCTGCCACTTCGCCGGCGGAGCCAAGCTTCGCCGGTTTTTTTGTGCGTTTCGGAGAAGTTGTCCACAGGCCGATTTAAGCCAGTCTTAAGCCCGTGAAGGGTAGAAAGGCCGGATATGTTTTGCGTTCCCGGTGTGACTGGAGTGGTGGCATGCGCCTTTCCCTGAAACTTCCCCTGTTGGCTGCCTCCTGGGCTTTTCTGACGACAGGGGCGGTGCTCATCGGGATGCCGACCCTTTCGGGCGGAGATCTCCCGAACTGGACCTTGGCGCTGCCGCTGACGGCAGGCGTTGCCGCGCTCACCGGCCTTGCCGCTGCCTTCTACGGACAACGACTCGGTCAGCGTCTGGCGACAGTCACGGAAACGCTGAATGGCCTTTCCCTCGGACATGCGAGCCGCCTTGGCGAGGACGAGGGAGACGAGGTCTCGGCCATGGAGCACGCCGTCGCGGCCCTTGGGAAGGCCGAAGCCGAGCGTCAGCGGCTCGCCGCCGAAGACGAGTACCGCCGCGCCGAAGACGGCCGCGAACTGGCGGAGCGGGAGGCGCAGCGCGTCGAAGAGCAGCGCCAGCTGCATTTCGCGATCGACAATCTGGGTGCGGCGCTGGAGCGTCTTTCGACCGGCGATCTGACCGGTCGCATCGAGCGCCCGTTCACCGCCAATCTCGAACGGCTGCGGCTGGATTTCAACGCCTCGCTCGACCGGCTGTCGCAGACGATCTCGGCCGTCAACAGCAATGTCACGCAGATCAATGCCCGTGTCGGCGAGGTCGGTCATGCGGCGGACGAGCTGAAGGCCCGGTCCGGAGAGCAGGCCGCATCGCTCCAGCAGACGTCCGGCACCATTCGCACCATCATGAGTGCGATCCGCCAGTCCACGGAGAAGGCGGAGATCGCGAGCGAGCTTGCACGCACGGCGCGGAAGGAATCGGACCAGTCCGCCCATATCGTGCATGATGCGGTGGAAGCCATGCGGCGCATCGAGAGTGCGTCGCGCGAGATCTCGCAGATCATCAACGTCATCGACGAGATCGCCTTCCAGACGAATCTTCTGGCCCTCAATGCGGGTGTGGAAGCTGCCCGCGCAGGCGAGGCCGGCAAGGGCTTTGCGGTCGTCGCCCAGGAGGTGCGCGAACTCGCTCAACGTTCTGCCAAGGCCGCGAAGGACATCAAGGCACTCATCACCAAGTCCGGTCAGGAAGTGGCAAGCGGCGTCGGCCTCGTCGAGCAGACGGGGGAGGTGCTCTCCACCATTGCCGGCCAGGTTGTGCGCATCAATGACGAGATCCAGCAGATCGCCGAGGGTGCGCGGGACCAGTCCTCGCTGCTCGGCGACATCAACGCCTCCTTCTCACGCATGGAGGATGCAAGCCAGAAGAGCCTTTCGGCGACGCAGCAGACGAACCAGAACGTCAGCCTGCTCGCAGGCGATGCGGAAACACTGGCCGGACTGCTCTCGCAGTTCAACACGCAGGATACGGAATATCGGCTGCAGCCGATCTCGAATGGCGGCAGCTCGCCGGCCCGCGATTTCGGCACGCCGATCAGCCCGCAGAACCCGCGCCCGAAGTTCTCGCAGCCCGGTTTCGGCTCGAACCCCGCCTCCTCGGGCACCGCTCCCCGCCCGCCGGCGCAGGGCTTCGACAAGCCGGGCCAGCCGGGCAAACCCGGCATCGCCTCCAAGTTCACCTCGTTCTTCTCCCAGAAACGCATCGAAGCCGTGGGCGCCGAGGGCTCCAAGCCCAAACGCCCCGTCCGCTCCCCCGCCCGCGACCTCATGGGCCGCGTCAGCGCCGGGCTCGGCGTGAAGCAGGCGGATGAAGGCGGGGACAAGAATTGGGAGGAATTCTAAAGGGGCAGATCCTCGGTCTACGGCTCAGCATGCGGAGGGTTGGATTCTCGAAACACGATTGAGGCAGAGGGGGGTACCTCCCGCAACCTCAACCGTCTTCAAGAACTACCCCTTCGGCTTCCACTGCTCGAAAATCGCGTCCAGACTCTGCTGGTAGCTCTTCTGCACGTCCAGCCCCGAATCGAAAACCGCATTGACGAAGGCACTGTATGGATCGGCCGGCTTGGCCTCGGCAGCCTCGTCCTTCACCTTGTCGGCAGAGGTCGCCGTGCCGCCCATGCCGGCGGCCATCATGTCCTGCAGGGACTTCATGAAGGGATTGAAGGAGAAGGGGTCCGCGGCTTCCGTCTTCTCGCCGCTCTTCGGCGTGAACATGTCCTGCATGGCCTTGGTGAAGGGATTGTCAAACATGGCCCGCATCTGCTCGGTCAACGGGTCGGCCTTCTTCGGCGCAAGACCCAGGCTTTCCAGCCATTGCGCCTGAAACGCCGCCATGCCCTCCGGTACGAAGGCGTTTGCGGCCGATCTGCCCATCTGGCCGGTCATTTCCTTGATCAGGCCGCCCATCATGGTGTCGGCAAGCGCCGGCATCATCTGCCGCAGCACGTCCTGGCCGAGGCCGCTGAACTTTGCCGCCTGTTCGGCGACCGCGCGGGCGATCTCCTGCGAGCCGAAGATCTGCTCCAGCGCCGCCTGGCCGTCGGCCATGCCCTTCGGCGTGAAGGCGCGGGCCAGGTCCTCGAAATAGCTCTGGTAATTGCCGCTCGAGGCCTTCTGCATCAGGCTCGCGAAATCGAAGGGATTGCTGCTCTGGCGCTTGAAGCCCGCCGAGAAGGCCGGCATCAGGGCCGCGACCGCCTTTGCCGCCTGGTCCTGCGCCAGGTTGAACTGGCGCGCGAGCGCCTCCATGGCCTTGCCGTTTTGCGCCTGCATCATCAAGTCGAACAGTGGCAGCATCAATCGTCCCCGCATGGTTTTCACCCGCCCCGGCATGCCCCGGACGGGCGGCGCGGTTCGCCGCGCCTTTCCGCCACTATAGCGGCAAACCGAAAAGCTCAAACGGGTTTTTGGATGGACCCACGGGACTATGGTCTAGGGGAGGGACCGTGCCTCAGTACTGGTACTCGTCGAAGACCGGATCGACCGAGCCGTTCCAGCGGCCGTGGTAGAGCGCGAGCATCTCGTCCGCGAGCGTCGCATTCTTGGCGATTGCCTCGTCGAGCGGCCCGAGGAAGACGCTTTCGTCCACCCCGTCGCCGTTGAGACGCGCACGGTTATTCAGGCCCTCACGGGAAATGCCGACGATCTCGCGCGCGACGTCGATGAGGCTGTGGCCGCGAATGGTGGCCTTGAGACCCTGTTCGGGCACGGCATTGCGTAGCGCCAGCACGTCTTCGTAGGTCCAGTCCTTCGTCGCTTCGGTCGCGGCATCGAGGGCCGTCGCATCGTAGAGCAGGCCGACCCAGAAGGCCGGCAGCGCACAGATGCGGCGCCAGGGGCCGCCATCGGCGCCGCGCATTTCGAGGAAGCGTTTCAGACGCACGTCGGGGAAGAGGGTCGAGAGATGGTTCGTCCAGTCGCCCATGGTGGGCTGCCACTCGGCAAGCTCGCCCTTCAGCGCGCCGTTCATGAACTGGCGGAAGGTCACGTGCGTGCAGTCGTGGTAGCGACCGTCGCGCACCACGAAATACATGGGCACGTCGAGCGCCCATTCCACGTAGTGGCCGAAGCCGAAATCGGGCCTGAAGGCGAAGGGGATGAGGCCCGAGCGCTGGTTGTCGGTATCGCGCCAGATGTCGCCGCGCCAGGAGAGAAGGCCGTTCGGCTTGCCGTCGGTAAAGGGCGAGGAGGCGAAGAGCGCGGTCGCAAGCGGCTGCAGCTTCAGCGAAACCTGCATCTTGCGGCGCATGTCGGCTTCGGAGGAGAAGTCGAGGTTCACCTGGATGGTGCAGGTGCGGAACATCATGTCCAGGCCCTTGGTGCCGACCTTGGGCATGTAGCGGCTCATGATGGCATAGCGCGACTTCGGCATGCGGGGCGTTTCCTCGAACGTCCATTTCGGGCTGCCGCCCATGCCGAGGAAGCGGATGCCGAGAGGTTCCGCCACGTCGCGGAGCGTCGCAAGGTGGTGGTTCGATTCCTTGCATGTCTGGTGCAGCGTCTCGAGCGGCGCGCCTGATAGTTCGAACTGGCCGCCGGGCTCCAGCGAGATCGCGCCCATGCCGTTCGGGCCGCCGAGCCCGATGATCTTGCCCGCATCCATGATCGGCTCCCAGCCGAGCTTTTCCTGCATGCCCAGGAGCAGCGCCGAAATGCTGGCCTCGCCCTCATAGGGAACCGGCGAATGATCGGCGCGGAAGAAGGCGAATTTCTCGTGCTCGGTGCCGATCCGGAACGCTTCTTCCGGTTTCGAGCCGGAGGCGAGGTAGGCCGCCAGTTCGGAAACATCTGAAATCGGCGTATCGTCGGTGGTATCGCGTGCCATGAAGAAACTCGTGCCTGGTTGAAAGACAGGTGGGCTCGTCCGCCCGTCTCGCTGATTGGACTGGAAAGAGGTGACGCGCAAGTGAATTTGTTTCAAGCGCGCGTGAAAAAATTTCGGCTTGAGGCCCTTGAAATGACGGCCGTCAAATCCTTTTGTTGCCGCTATTTCCAGTCGCCGAGAACCGCCTGCACCACCGCAAGAGCGGCTACAGCCGCGGTATCGGCGCGCAGGATGCGCGGGCCGAGCGGGATGGCCGTCACGAAGGGGAGCGCGCGCAGCAGCGTGCGCTCCTCCTCGGAAAAACCGCCCTCCGGGCCGATGAGCAGCGCGAGCGCGGTCTCGCTTATGCCTTGCAACACAGGCACGGGGTTCTGCCCTTCGTCGCCCTCGTCGCAATAGATGATGCGGCGGTTGCCGTCCCAGGTTGCGAGAAGGTCCGTCAGCTTCTGCGGCGGGCGCACGTCGGGAACGGCGAGGACGCCGCATTGTTCGGCGGCCTCGATCACGTTCGCCTCGATCTTCTCGATCGAGCCGATCTTGCCCTGGGTGTGCTGCGTCTGGACCGGTTGCAGCACGCCGGCGCCCATTTCCACCGCCTTTTGCACCAGATAGTCCATGCGGCCGACCTTCAGGGGCGCGAAGAGGTAGACGAGATCCGGTTGCACCGGTTGCGGGCGCGTCTGGTCGAGCACATGAAGGGTTATGCGCTTGCGGGTCGGGAAGTCGATCCGGGCCCGGAATTCGCCGTCGCGGCCGTTGAAGGTGAGGATTTCCAGCCCCGGCTCGGCGCGCAGCACATGGGCGAGATAATGGAACTGATCCTCGCTCGCGGGCACGTCCGCGCCGGTTGCGAGATCGTGAGGCGTGTAGAGCCGCTGCATGCGGAAATTGGCGCGCACGGGTGAGGTCTCCTCAGGGCAGGAAGATGCGGACGACGAAAAGGAGGATGGCCGCAAGGCCGGCAGAGGTCGGCAGGGTGATCATCCAGGCGCCCGCGATCGTCATGAAATGAGAGCGGCGCACGAGCAGACGGCGGCGCAATTCCTCCGCATTCTCCTCCTCGATCGCCTCATGGCTGTCGCGCTTGCTCTTCTTCACGGCCTTGGGCCGCCAGCTGTTCACATACCATTCGCGAAAGAAACCGACGCCGAAGACGGAGCCGACGGCAATATGGGTGGAACTGACAGGCAACCCCATCCAGGAGGCGGTCAGCACCGTCAGTGCCGCCGAAAGCGAGACGCAGTAGGAACGGACCGGGTTGAGCTTGGTGATCTGCTCGCCGACGAGCAGGATGAGGCGGGGTCCGAAGAGCAGCAGGCCGACCGAGATGCCGAAGGCGCCGATGAGCAGCGACCAGAGCGGCACGGCAGCGCCGGGGCTCGCCGCAGGACCCGCTGCATTGACGATGGCCGAAAGGGGTCCGATCGCATTCGAGACGTCGTTCGCGCCATGGGCAAAGCAGAGGAGCGCCGAGGAGGCAATCAGCGGAATGCGGAAGAGCACGCGCAGCGAGGCATTGCGGTTCTCTAGCCCCTGCGAGGCGTTGCGGACCACGGGCACGGAGGCGATCCAGGCGAAGAGGCCGGTCAGCCCGCCGAGCGGCAGCACCGCGCCGTGCGGCACATGCCCGCGGATTGCGAACTGCAACAGGATATAGGCCGTGAAAGCCCCCGCCATGAGGCCGATCAGCAGCGGCACCCAGCGGCGGGCGGCGGCAAGCTTGTCCTTGCGGCTGAGGATTGCCTCTTCGATGAAGAAGAGGAGGCCGGCTGCGATCACGCCGCCGATCAGGGGCGAGAAGACCCAGCTCATGACGATCTCGCCGATCACGCCCCAGCGGATGACGTCGAAACCGGCCGAAGCCGTTGCCGCACCGATGATGGCGCCGATGATCGAATGGGTGGTGGAGACCGGCGCGTTCAGCCAGGTCGCGAGGTTGATCCAGGCGGCAGCGGCCAGCAGTGCGGCCATCATGATCGAGAGGATGGATTCGGGATGCGGCAGCGTTGCGG
>CAMFHT010000088.1 GCA_945952245.1 uncultured Rhizobium sp.
GTGATGGTTCGAAAACGCGATCAGCGATTCATTGCGGCTGCGGTAGTGCCAGCGCAGATCGCGAACCGGGATGCCTGCCGTCTTCGCCTCGTCCAGGATGCTTTCGAGATCGCGTTCATACTCCTCGACGTCTTCTTCCTCTTCGTTGCGGCCGAAGAAATTAGTCGGCGGCAGCTGCTTCGGATCGCCTACAATTATCGTCTTCCGGCCTCGAGCAATTGCGCCGACGGCATCCCAGGTCGTGATCTGGGAGGCTTCATCGAAAATCACGACGTCGAAGAGTGCCTGGTCGGGCGGCAGGTACTGGGCAATCGAAAGCGGCGACATCAGCATGCAGGGCGCAAGCTTTGCAAAGTGGCCGGGCATAGCCCCGATCATCTCGCGGATCGAACGGCTCGGTCGTTGTAGCTCCATCTGATGCCGGAGCAGCCCGAGCTCCGACTGACGCGGGACGGACTGCACAGGTGGGAGGCCATGCGCCAGGGCAGAGACCACGCGGCCGGCGGCAGCCTTTCGAACGAGGTCGTCAATGTCGCGGAAATCGGCGATCGCGTGCTCGTGCTCGAATCGCCTAAAGTCCCGCAGCACCGGCACGGTGTCCAGAACCAGCGGCAGCCACCACCGAGCATAAGCAAGGTGAAAAGCAGCTTCGCTGTCTAGGGAGGGAACCGCACCTGATTCCACGTCGCTCACCAACGGCTCCAGACCTTTGGCAACGGCCTCCTGTCGAATCCTGATCCAGGTGGTCCAGTCCCTCAGCAGCTGACGCGAGTCCATAAGATCCGCCAGATGAGCCGGTAGCTCGGCGAAGAGGCTCATCCCATAGACCTTGGCCGGCTCGATGGAGGCGTTACGGCCGAAGGATTCGACGGCACTCCGCAGGTCTGCGAAGGCCTTCTTGAAGGATTGGGCAGCCAGACGGACCGGGGCATCGGCGGACGCTGACTGCAGGGCAGGGGCGACATGCTGGACAATCGTGCGGATCTGCGCGCCGGCTTGAGCAAGCCGCTCGATACTGGTTCGCACGCGTTCGGCACCTGCAATGCGCCGCTCCATGGCTGCCGTATCAGACGTGATGCCGGTAAAGCCCGATCGTTTGGCGGCGAGGGGGCTTGCCTTCACCGCTTTTGCCTGCTGCTTCATCCGCTTCAGCGTCGAGAGATCACGTTCAGGATCGGGCGTGCCAGAAACGGCGTAGCTCTGAAGGAGCTTGCGAACCTTCCTTCGGCCAAGCCAGCTCATCGGCCAGATGCTCGCCGATGCCAGGCGCCACTCCTCTTCAAGACGCTCGACCGGGATTTCGTCCAGGGCTTCATGCGCGAATGGAGCAGTTAGGCCAGCCTCGGCCGAGCGATAGTCGGCAATCGCTGCCTCAAGCTCACTCAAAGCTGACCGCAAGGATTGGAATTCGCGGTCGAAGGCAATGCTGACGTCCGTGCCGGCGGTATCGGCGAGCATGTCCGCCAGCGCTTCCAAGGATTCGAGGTCAGTCAGGCTCGGGTCGGTCTTCTCCGGCACACCGGTAGCGGAGGCGAAAGCACTCATGGCTGTGCGGGCACGGGTGAGGCTTTCGCCGAGATTGCCGGCTTCTTTGAGGACCGTCTCCTGCCATGCACTCGACCACTCCGGCACGTTGACGAGCGCGAGCGACGGCCGCCTCGGAACCGCGGCAAAGACTCGACCGACGTCAGCGGCAAGACTTGCCAGGTCAGCATACGTCGCCTCGTCATGGGCGTCGGGGGAAGGGAAGGAAAGCGCCGGGGCATGCTGTCCGTCGACTTTCGATGCCACGCCGATTGCCCTGTAGATGCTGAGACCATTTGGGTACCGATGGTGCAAGGCGTTGGCATAGGCGTTGAGCTGGTCGCGGCGCAGACGCAGTCGGTCGTTGACCTGAATCCACTCCGCATCGCTGTGGCGGGTCGAGCTTTCCCAGGAACGCTTCAGCTGCCCGACAAAACTCTTGCGATCGGTCCTGCTGGAGTGCAGTTCAAGACAATGGTCGCCAAGCCCGTTCTCCTTGAGCCGTCGATGCACGACGTCGAGCGCCGCAGTCTTCTCGGCGACGAACAGCACCGTCTTCCCGACCGCCAAGCAGTGAGCGATCATGTTGGCAATCGTCTGGCTCTTGCCGGTGCCGGGCGGCCCGACCACCACGAAGTCCCGACCCTCGGCTGCGGCAAGGCTTGCCGCAATCTGCGAGGAGTCAGCCGGCAGCAGGCAGACGATGTCCTTCGGCTCGTACTTCCGGTCGATCTCCCGCTCATCGGCAAAGGTTGCGCTGCCCTCACTGAAGGATTGGTCAGGCGTATCGATTAAGTGCTTGACCACCCGGTTCTGGCGAAGAGCGTCCGTTCGCTCTACCAGATCCTTCCACATCAGGAACTTCGCGAAGGAAAATGTTGACAGCGCGGTCTCGTCAAGAACCTCCATTCCGGGAACGTCGCGGACGGCGTGGCGCATGGAGGCAAGGACTCGCGGAACATCGATCCCGCTTTCGTCGAGGGGGAGGGGACCCATAAACTGAGGAAGCGAAAGGTCGAAGTCGCGCTCCAGGAACTGCAGAAGAGTCGCATTGAAGCGCGGCTCGTCCTCGTGGAAGCGCAGACTGAATCTCGACGAGGCGCTCTTCCGCTCGAGCTTCACCGGCACGAGAAGAAGCGGCGCCCGGTAGCTGCGGGCATCCTCCGGCTTCTTCTTCCAGCGCAGAAATCCGACTGCAAGGAAGAGTGTATTGGCTCCGCCTTCGGCGAAGTCGTTGCGCACCTGCCGGTGCAGATCGATCAGGCGCTTTTCGAGTTCCTTGCTCGTCAATGACGACGGAAGCTCGTCACGCTGCAAGGCGTCGGCTGCGAACTTTTTCTGCAGGTCCTCGCCGCGAACTTCTCTGAACAAGGACTCGTCGCGCTCGCCGACCGGGTTCTGTTCGGGCAAGGAGATGAGACGGATCGGCGTGCCGGCCGCCAGACGGTCTTCAAGATAGGAGACGTCGGTGCAAACGAAGGGGATCGTCTTCTGGGTGTCCGGAAAATTGAGGAGCCGGTTACGAAGTGTGAGATCCAGAAGCTTCTTCTGCCAGCGATCGATCCGACCGGCAGCTGTCGTCGGCTTCTCCTCGACGGCCTCAGCCGGCATGGATCGGAAGTCCGGCTGCGCTGGAAGCGGGAGCAAGGCGGGCTCTCCTGCCTCCTCTGCCTCGGGACCGCGCTTGTAAACTTCATGGGATGCTAGCGGCGTGATGCCGCCGCTGCGCGAACGGCGCACATCGATGGCGGCCACAAAGTCGTCGCGCTGGCTTTCGTCGAGGCGATGCTCGACGAGCTTTGACGCTTGGTCAAGTGTCACGGCGGGACGATGGGTCAGGCCCGTGGTCTCGAAGACCAGCAGCTCCTTGAGGGACAGAGCTTTGCGAATTTCTGTCAGGTCAGTCTCGATCGCGTTCGCCAGCGTTCGGGAAGTAAGCCACACACCGACGGCTGCATGTCCTTTGAACAGGAGGATGACCGGATGCAATCCGCAGGCTTCGATTGCGGCCGCTAACAGGAGCGTCAGATCGAGGCACGTAGCCAAACGCTGCTCGGCAATGTCCGTCGGCCGGCGTACCTTCTGGCCGCGAAATTCGAAGCTCGCAGGTGGCTCCGCGTAGTGCAGGCCGAGACCCGAAACAGCTGAGTAGACGGCTGCCGCGAGCATGTAAGCTCGGCGCGGATCCTGGCTCTGGTAGCCGTCGAGTCCTGATTGGTGCCCGTGCGCGGCCAGCTGCTCGGCGGCTGAGCGAAGGACTCGAGGTAACGCAGGGTCGTTCGGCATGACGAACGCCGGAAGAAGTTGCGCCATATCTGCCACGCCGCCCCATTCGTCACGTGCCAGCAGCCGGACCGGAAGGTGGGTCTGCGAAAGGATCTGATCGTTGGCGGTCAGGGTGAGCGTCACTTCACCTCGTTCAGCCTCGTTCAGGCCGGCGAGGTAGGCGGCGTCTAGTTCGACTCGGCGGTCGGAAAGATTGAGCTCCTCGCCCGGAAGGATTCGATCCACGGTCCAGGACTTCGGCCGCAGGAAGGGCGGGTTGGACTTCAGCTCCAGTTTGAGGCCGGTGAGAAGACCAGCGGTTCCATTACGGACAACGATTGTTCGGATAACTGGTACAGCGTTCTGGTAGGAGGCGTAGGTGAAGCTCGACGCGAGGTCGCACCTGATCGTGATGCCCGAATCCTTGTCGTCCATGCTGCTGCCCCCCAGTCTTCGCCGGCCTGGATGAAGGCGAGCGCAAATCTATTGCAAGACACGGAAGAGCGGAATGCAACATCGAATTCCAATCCTTCCGATTTTCAATGGGTTTCATGTTCAACTGTTGCGCCGCTGCTTCTGCAAACGTGTTCGCGTATAGAGTTCAAAAGCGGAAGGGCCGGCTAGCGGCCCTTCTTGATGATATCAGGAGGCTGGATCTTAGCTTCCGGGTCGCCAGCACTGGTCAGCGCATGGCGTGGCCTGCAAGATCCTCTTCTTCGGCCGCTTCGGGCTCACCGAACCGGTCGTAGTCGTCGTCATCTTCGAGGTCTTCCTCGTCGTCATAGTCCTCATCGGCTTCGTCGGCGGCGAGCGGCGGAACGTCTTCGACCTGGTAGCGGCTCGGCCCGGCCTCTTCGCCGGCCTCGGCTTCGAGCGCGTCCACGAGCAGGCCCTGGTCGAACTCGTCGTCGAGCTCGAGGACAGCCGGCGCGACCTCCGTCTTGTCCGGGAGCGGCCATTTCGGTCGCCGCTCCCTCGACGTCACCCACTCGAGAACGGGCAGAACCTCAAGCTCGAGCCAACCCCGGACCCCGGCCGATTTCGGCCATGCGTCGATCCCGCCCAGCTTGAACAGCACTTCGCTTACATGCTCCCAGTGGCTGCCTTTCGGGAACCGCGCCGGGCGATGGCTCAGCCTCGGGTCGAGCTCCGGATTGACGAAGAGCGCAAGGCTCTCCAGCTCCTCGCGGGCAAGACGCGCGCCGTCAAGGACCTCCTTGTACAGCTGCTCCTTGATGACACGCTTCTTGCCGAGCGCCACCCGGATTGGCTCGCAGATCGCCTCCACGTGCGCCGGGAAGAGTTTTACCCCGTCGCAGGCTTTGAGCGCGATCAGGCCCTTCAGGCCGGCGAGCCCGCCAGCGAAGAAGGCGTCGTTTTCCGCGGCCTTGCCCTTGTCCTCCTTGCCTTCCGCAAGGATCTCCTTGACGTCGGCCACCGTCAGGCGCCCTTTTTCCTCGCCGAGCTCGATCGCAGCTGCGATCTGCTCTGGCTGGGCCGTCGCCAGTTGAAACAGCACGGTAGCTCCGGCGGAGAGGTCTACGAGATGGTCGCGCCACTCCTGCAGATGATTGCGGACCGCGATGTGATTGTGGGCACTGCGTGGTGAGACGCCGCAACGCAGCTTCACCCATTTTTCGAACTGAGCCGATGAGAGCATGGCCAGGGCCATGGCGTAGAGCTCTCCGAGCTCGAACACCTGTTCGGTCGTACGGCGACCGAGGCTCAGAATGAGCTTCTCCACCTCGGTCAGCTTTTCCTGTACGACCGCGTCGATGTCAGGGGTAGCCATCTTGGCACCGGCGGTTGAGGCAACGATTGCGATGGATGAGGTGGTGGAGGCAGGCACGTTCTTGATGATCTTTGACATAATAATCTCCCTAGAGATTTGAATGAGTTTTACCCGGCTGGTTTCCCGTTCGAGTGACTATATCGTTGACCAACAACGGCGCCTTGTCAAACTTACTGCAAACTAACCTGTAGTATCGCAGGAGAGATAAACTATGTTATCCACAGGTTCAAATTCCTCTATAAATCAATTAAATGGTATTTTTAGTCAGAGTTACTTTTATAAGATAATTTTTTATCTGTCTTTGCTTCATAATTGGGCGGCCTATACATACTGCCTGCAATACCAACTCAACCCCAACCGCGCGCCTGCCCCCCGGCAAGGCTGGTCGTAAAGCAGTGAATTTGACAGAAATTGTGTGGCCAAGATGTTCTTAAGTTAAAACAGCCTGGCCATCGCCGACCCGTTCGGCTGTTCACCGCGAGCCTAAAAAATGCCGTTTCGGCCCCTTGGATTGCCCTGAAGTCGCATCTTCGTGGTCGATCGACGAAAATTGCTCCCCGAAGCCGGATTTTAGGAATCCAGCGGCGCTTCGAGTAGATTTCGACCGTGAAAGGCCGATTTTCGCGGATGTCGCTACACAGCGGCCGATATCGCTCTAATCGCCGAATTTTTTGCTCAACTTCACCTCTTATAAGATTTTAATAAAATAATTGGGGCTTTGATGGCCGTAAGCCGCTTAATGTGGTCCAGAAGGTAAGACTCGGTGACGAACGCCGGACACCGGCAATACCGTGGTTTCCAGCTAGATTGCTGAGTGCTTTGCTTCGAGGGCGATTGTCTGGGTCTATGGGCGGATCAAAGACGCACACTGGCGCATATACCAGAAACGGGCCTTTGAAGCCCTCTTCAAGCTGCTTTTCCGGTTCGTACCAACTCTAACCGTGCTCTGAGCCCAGCATTAACCATGTTCCTGGAATGTTCCTTTTGTGGGATCATTTTCCTTGCATTAGGACCATGGTCCTGCAATGGTAATGACGTTCCGGATTGTCCAGAACAAAACGGCCCATGCCGGTGCTTGCAACACCGACACGGGCCTGACCCTCAGCCTTCGTCAAAAGGAATCGGGCTATGAACACGACTACCGACATTTCTTCCAGCTTGGAAGCTCTCCGCAAGAACCTCGTCACCATCGCCGCCGGCGAACGCTGCTTCGACGCCGTTGCGCGTCAGCTCGCCGCGCTGATCAAGAACGGCAATATGCCCGTAACGCGCGCCTGACGACTGTTCCCGGCCGCATCTGATCGACCACACGCTTCGATATCCGCCCGCACATCGTGCGGCATCGTAGCCTGGCGTCATCTCTCAGTTCGGCCGGTTTCTGGTTCCCCTTATCCCCCGGAGACTTTCCATGACCCTGCTTCTTTCTTCCGCACTTGCCGCTTCTGCTTGCCTATCCACCTCGCCGCTCGCTGTGACCGCAGCCTCCCGCGATACGACCGCAGCCGCTGCTTCGACCGTCGCGCAGGCCGGTGACGCCGCCCCGGCCACCTATGCCTACAAGATCTGCTACTACGAGATCGAAACCGAGCTCGATGCGCTGATCGATGACGCCATCGCCCAGATCGTGGAAGGTGACGTCATCGAGGACGAGATCCTCGGACACTATGTCATGATCGCCTCTCTTGTCCGTGCGATCTCGTTCCGCGAAGGCAAGCTGCTGGAACAGGCAGTCGAGCGCGTCTCAAAGATCCATCCGGATCTCGTGGTGCTCACCAAGTCGATCAGGCTTCCCCTCGTCAAGGCTGCGACCGAAGCCGTGGTCAACAACAACTGGGCAAGGCTCGATCGCCTGATGCTCGACTGCGAGGCGCCGGCCAAAGGGACCTACACCCCCGACCTGATCATCGTGAACACGAGGCGGCACATGGCCTTTATCCTCGATCTGAAGCGGTCGCTCGCAAGCTATGGCGATACGAGCCGCCTTGAAGAGCTCAAGCTGAAGATGATGGCGTCTGCTCTCATTCTGCCGGACTGGCTCTACAAGAACCACAAGCGCTTGATGGTCGACACCGTCGGCGTCGCAATCGTCGACGGCGCCAGCCGACCGAGCGACCATGAGCACGGCGTCTGGGCGCTGGATGAGCTCGACGACATCCTTGGCATCTCGGGGGCTGCGAAAACGCTCGGCGAACTTCGCCGCCGCTTCGGCGCCCGTGTGCAGGCCGTGCTCGAGCAGGCGACGCGGAAGGCACTCAGTCAGACGACCATGCAGCCTACATCTGCGGCCTCCGTTGACTTTCCAGCTCATGCTGGAGCCGCCGCGGTCGTGAACGAGGCTGAAGAAGCCGACGACGCCGCGGGCGCGGACGCCGGCGATGATGTGACGCCGGACGAAGAGCCCGAGCTCGTCCATCCGGTGCGCCTCAAGATCGGCTTTGCCCGCCGCCTTCTGCCGCACTGAGGCAAAGACGAAGACCGAGCCGGGTTCAGCACCCGGCCCGGCGCCACGTCGATACTCACACCATAAATTCATCCTGATGACGCCGCTGGCCGAGCCGCCGCGGCGCGGAGATCGCCCATGCCCACTCTTTCGGATCAACCTGCTGGCGCCGACGACCCAGCTCTGCTTATCGGTCTTGCCCTTGCCTATGTCCGACAGGGCTCAGACTCCTCGGCCTTGCCGGCGCCACTTCTCATGCGCCTCGCGCACCACGCAGAATCCGGTGATCCGACTTGCTCGCTCGTGCTCGATTGGCTGAACGCTCGCGCATCTGACGCTGATCGATCCGATGCGGCGCAACGCCGATCGCCGCGCGAGCGGGTGGTGGCAAAACTCGCCGGTCCCGCATCCGGTGAGGCTCAACCCCGCGGCCGCAAGCGGCCCCGCTGGCCTGTCCAGGAACAGAAGAACTCTGAAGCGTCGCTTCGCGATGCCTCGTCACCTGTGGAGGCTGCCCGTGGATAAGCTTACTAACCTCATCCTCCGGCGTCTTCGACAGGACGCCCACCGCAATACCCATCGTCACGCGCTCTTGAACGGTCTCCTCGAGCTAAAGCTCATCGAGTGGAACGGCGTTATCCTGCGCCGCTATAGCCCTGCCTTCGACACCAGTCATTTCACCGGAAATCTGGAGACAGACATCGCCTGGCTACGGCGCCACTTCTCAAGCTTCCTTGTTGAGCCGCCAAAGCCTACCACCCTCCTTGGGGAGCAGCAGAGAGGAGGCGAGGGGAAGACGCTTGTTGACGTTCTGGCGCCACTGCCCGATCGGATCAAACTGCTGTTTGCTCGAAAACTTGATCAGGCAGCTTGGATGACGAGCGGAGAAGAACGGCGCGCCTATGCCGTGCGGCTTGTCGCTCTCGCCGGTTCGCCACCCCGAACCAGTCATGTCATTGCGGCAATCGTGCTTGCCCGCGCACTGGCTGGAACCGGCGTCCGTTTGCAAGAGTTCGTATCCCTGGTCCGGCGCCAGTCCTTCATGATGGTGCTACAATCGGATGTGCTGGGTGCCAGCCATCACATCGTGCAGTTGCTGCAATCGACCAACCTGCTACCGGGCGGGCGGCTGGCCATTGGCGATGGCGCCGGATCCTTCTCCGACGCTCACTTCGATTTTACAGACGCTGAAGAGGGGCGCCGGGCGGTGCATTTCAATGCTCGTCATCTCGCGAGGCTGACGCCACGCTCGATCAGGCGCCGTCTGGTCAATGCCGCTGGCCAGGACTTGCCCGTGCTCGTCACGGCTGAAGACTCAGAAGTAGTGCCGGATCATGCGGTGCTTGCGGCCGACCTTCAGCTCATGATCAGGAAGCTCGATCTTGCCATTCTCCAAGACATCGCGGAAGCCTTCCATGGTGAAGAGGCAGTGGGAGAGGGCATCTCCTCCTTCCCGCCGGAGTTCAGGCCGCGATGGCTGACCCTCGACGATCTTGTCCTTGCGTTCCGTCGCGAACGCTCTCTGCGTAACACGATGCGGATCCTGACAGCTCTTGCTGCTGGCAATCGTCGCGAAGCAATCGAAGACGGCGCCGCGGATGACGACGACGATGGACCAGCCGGTAGAGGAGGGGAGGGCAATGACGATCTCTCATCTCCATCCGTGCCGGCGCCAACGCCATCGCCAAATCCGCGAGATGTTGATCCGAAGCCGAAGAACGATGGCAAGACCTCGTCTAGCAAGGAGCGGCGTCTCGCGGCAACGGATCCGGCGCGCCAGACCACAGGGCGCGGCAAGCGTGACCAGCCAAGCGGCGCAGAGGTCATCCATCCGGAAGAAGCCGATCCCGCAGGGACAGGCAAAATCCGAAAGACGCCGACCATCGAGGCTCTTTCAGGCTATGGGCAGGCGCGCGACTGGGCACTGAACCTCAAGGCGGATCTTCAGGAATATGACGCCGGGCAGCTAGCCTGGGCAGAACTGAGCTCCAAACTTCTGCTGTCGGGGCCGCCTGGGACGGGCAAGACCACCTTTGCCCGAGCACTCTGCAATACGCTTCAAATTCCGCTCGTCATCACTTCGGTTTCCACCTGGCTGGAAGGTGGGCACCTGAACGATGTGATCCGGAAGATGGCGAAAACGTTCGAGGAGGCACGCGAACTTGCACCCTCCATCCTTTTTATCGACGAACTCGATGGGATTGGAAAGCGCCAGCCAGCCGAACGGGAATATGCAGACTGGTGGAATTCGGTGGTCAACAAGCTGCTAGAACTGCTCGACGGCGCACAGAAGTCGGAAGGCGTCATTGTCATTGGCGCCACCAATCGGCCGAAAGAGATCGATGAAGCCGTGCGGCGTTCGGGTCGTCTGGAGACCCATATCGAGATCCCGCGTCCGGACATTCCGGCCCTTACAGAGATCTTGGCGTTCCACCTTGGCGAAGACGCCGCACGATTGTCAGCTGCCGGACCGGAGCAACCGGCGCCGGCGCAAGCGTCTGGCACGTGTTCTGGAGAGCGAGAGACGCAGCATAACGATCAGAAAGGAAAGCGGCCATGAGCGCGACAAGTACTAGCAACAAAAATCAGGTTGTCCTGAAGCGCCTTGCAGCGCGCGCTCTCGGCATGACCGGCGCCGATATCGAGCGCGCCGTGAAGGAGGGCCGATCCGCTGCCCGGCGGCAAAAGCGCTCTCTTTCCACGGCCGACATTGAAGCAGCCATTCGGCAGCACCGGCCGTCACCCACGGCGGATCGTCTTCTGGAGGCGGCAGTTCATGAAGCGGGGCACGCGCTCGTTCATTACCTGCTGTCGCTCGGACCCATCCACGGTGTCACGATCGATGATACATCCGGTAACGGTTATGGAGCGCTCGGCTTCGACACGCAAAGGCTCGCCGGCCGCGACTGGTTTGAGGACATGTTGACCATGCTCCTTGCCGGTCGTGCAGCAGAAATTCTTATGTTCATAGAAGCTGGAACTGGCGCCGGCGGTGCTGACGACAGCGATCTTGCGCGTGCAACCACGCTTGCCTTTGCTTTGGAGCGCACACTTGGTCTCGGGCAGGACCTGCCCTTGCTCTACCGCCCCCACCCAAACCCAACCTCGGTGTTGGATGCCAATCCAAAGCTTGCGGCGAGAGTGCATGGCCATCTGGAACGGGCCGAAGAGAGGGCAGGGCGATTGATCAGCGAGAAGCGCCGAGGCTTTGATGCTCTGGTGAGCGCGCTCATCTCTTCATACGCCCTCGAGGGGGGCGAGGTTGAACGCATCCTGAAAGACTCCGGCGTCCATCCGATCGGGCTGCGGTCATGCAGCACCGAAGACATCAATCGAGGATAACAAGCACATCCTCGGCAGAGCACATGCGGGCACATCTACGTAAAGTGCCCGCACCTTATCTCAAATTGCGCTCCTTCGATTCAGAACTACCCGTCGACGATTCAGAACTTTAGATTTCTGATTCCGCATCAAACGGCGTTTGCTCTTTGCACTTTGTGACGACATCGCAACGTGTTCTAAGGTGCAGGCACATTGAGGCAAATTGCGATCATCCGATTCTCGATCCGAAAATGCCGATTCAGTGTTCGAGAATTCCGATTCAACCGCGTACGGCATCGTGGCGCAGGCGTTGGCGGCAGCAAGACCTGCCCGCGGAGGCGAGAAAGGTAAGCATGGCAAGACAACCGGATGAAAAGCGGCTGACCAGACAGCGCGAGCGGCAAAGGGAGCTGCGGAGCCAATACGTAGCTGCCAAGCGTCCGGGTCGGGATGACGTTGCCCGAACCGTGCTGTTCTGGACCATCAGAGACATTGCTAGGCAAGGCACTTCAGGCGTGCTGGACGAGTTTCTGAACAGGACCGTCAGGATGCTGGTCGAGCAGGGCTTTGACGAGCGGGCCTGCGAGGAGGTTCTGGACGAGCTCGTTGCGAAGTACAGGACGGGCAAGTCCCCTTTCCGGCGCAAGATCCATCTGCTCTTTCCGGACGGGCCGCCCATGGATGAGCCAGATCACGAAGACTGACTTCGTGACGCCGGATGCCGGTCTATCGTAGCGTACCACAACGCCGTCTGCTCGGTATCGGCATCCGATCCTGATGCTCCGCCTCGATCCCTGCAAACGCCGTTTGATTGCCCGCCTCCTGAATCGGTTCTCCCCCCATTACTTCATCGAACGCCGTTTCAGGCTGAATCGGATTTTTGAAAAGTGCCTGTACTTTGTAGAGGAGGAGCGATGGCTTTGGACGTGCACGACAAACGTTCCAGTGCTGCCGAACCAGATGGTCCGGCAGCTGCCGCGCGCTATGCTTTTTACGCGTCCTTCTTCCCTTGCCGGATGCAGGCGATCGTCTCGATCTGGTCAAGGCAAACAAGAATTTGTTCTTCAAGGACGTCATCCAGGAAAAGTCCATGATCTGCCATTATCTGGCTGGCAAGAATGGCATTTCTGATGCGGAAGCATCCTAAGGCAACCGCCACGGTCATGGCAGTGATGGCGTCTCGCCCAAGCGCAACGGACTTTAAACCGAATGTTATGGAGTAGCCGCCGGCCTTTGCCGAATCCTTCGGTAGCTTGGGCGATACCTTGAAGCCTTTCGCATTGGCAGTTATGTGGATCGGCTGTTTGAGCACCCTTTCATTTCCTTCAACAGTCGCCCTCTGTTTTTCCAGCGCCTCCGCAAGGCGGTCAACCTGCCTCATATGCTTTTCAGCAAACGTGAGAAATTGCTTATACTCCTCGTCAGACTTGCAGAACTGAAAAGTCTTACCGGCAGTGTGGATCGAATGCGACATGATAACTCCTCTTGATCGCAAGCCTTCGTCGACGACGAAGGCTTGCGCAGAGAGCCTCTTTGCGCATGCGGCCGAAGCGGACGCCAACGAACGGAGTGGTACCG
>CAMFHT010000089.1 GCA_945952245.1 uncultured Rhizobium sp.
GTCGATCGCCTTAATGCGGGAGAGCGCGCAAGCATTGTTGCGCGGGACCTTCCCCTTGAGCCCGGCAAGCTCGAACCGATCGGCGAGACCTGCGGCGGTCGGGGTACCACCGTGCACCTCGCAGCGGTAGAGCAGGTTCTCGAGCCGGGCATAGCCGCTATCGGGCGCCAGCTTGCAGGGGTCGGAGGAAGCGCTGGACGCGGCAAGCGTCACCGTCATCCGCCCGCCGCTGGGTGCGGCCATGGCTTCATAGAGGGCATTCGGCGAGCCGCAGCCATCATCGTCCTTGGCTTCGAGCACGAGGATCTCGTTGCGCACCACCGCGCGTCCGGCCGTGTCGGCATCGCCGAGCGCCGAGTCCCGGAGCAGCGGGTCCTCGACACCGGTCACGTGATCGACGCTCGCGCGAACGCAGACCAGACGCCGGCCATTGCCGGGGATCGCCGGCAGCGGCAGCTCCGCATGGTTTTCGAGCTGCAGGCCATCCACGTAGAGCCGGCCCGCCGAAAGGCGGTCCGGCTTGCCGCCACCGGCAGCAAGGATCTTGAAGCCATCGGTACCAACGGAGGCCGCGACCGGACCGAGCATATCCCGTGTCCCGGTCTCGATGCGCCGCAGCGTGGCCTCGGAAGCCTCGTTCATGTCCGCATCGGTCAGCACCCGGCCCTGCTGGACGGTGACGGTGCGGACATTGCGGGTCGGATCGAAGCTCAGGCGCGAAAAATCACCCTTCATGGCAGGTTCCTCCTCGAGGCGTCGGCGCTGGACCGGTCGGCGGAAAGCACGCCCGCTTCCATGCCGAATGGAACGAAATCAGCGAATTGATCGGTCAGGTTGGCGATGCGGATCGCGCCGCCCAGGAAGCGGTAGGCGCCCATCTCCGTCTCGTCCTCGCCGCCGAAGGCAATCTCGCGCGGCGTGTCGAGGGCCGGGAGTGCGAAGGCCGGCTGATCCGGTTGCACATCCAGGAAGCGCGGCTGGAGCGCGAGCCGAAGGCGCTCGAGGGCCAGCGCCCGCTCGGCATCGCTCGACATTTCGTATTCCCCCTTCTTCCCCTCCCAGGCGAGATCCGGCTGGCAACGGAAGCGGCGCGGCAAGCGGTTGTCGGCTGCCCCGAGATAGCTGTAGCGCACGCAGCCGGACTGGGTGCGCGCCATGCGCAACCTGCCCATGAAGATTGCGTTCGAGGCTTCGATCGACTTTGCGGTTATGTCGGCAAACGCCGTTACGCCGTTGAAGTCCAGCTCGGCTCCGGGAAGGGTCATGCCCTCGCTCGCGGTGAAGATGACGCCCTCCGCGCTCAGCCGGGAAAGCGCGCTGCCCGCCTTTATGCCGCCACAGATCGAGCGGTAGAGGTTGACGGTGAGCTGTCCGGTATCACCGGGCGCTTCGATGGCCAGAACCGAGACGCTGTCCTTCACCAGGCTGTGGCGAATGTCGAGCGACGTCAGCGCTCCCTCGTTGACGCGGATGCCACGGTCGCAGACGAAGCCGTCAAGCGTCAGCCTGCCCGGATCGATGCCCGGCGAGGCGACCGTCGTCACCGAGAGACGGCGAAGCGCCAGCATTCTTCGGGAGCGGCGGATGATGTATCCCTGCGGCAGCGCCTCTCCCGGTTGCGTGGGCGTGGGCAGAGACCACTCGGCAGCAACGATGGTCAGGTCGCTGCCGGCGGGGACTGCTACCGGCAGGACCGCAGCGCCGCTGTCCACCATGTTCGCCGTGATGACGATGATGCCGCGCCGCTTCACGTTCGAAACATCCTTCCAGGCCGCGAGCGCGGCGGAAAGATCGGCAAAGCGGTTGCCCGTGTTCGGGGCGCCGGGCTCCACGAGGTAGATCACGGTCTCGTCGCCGGCGCCATCGCCCCGGTCGATCCGGAAGGGAGACTGCCGGTCGTTGCGGTCGTAAGCGCCGCCGCCGAGCGGGCCAGGCTGGCCAAATGCGCAGGAGAGCCGGACGTTCACGACAGAGGGAAAGCCATTCGCAAGGTCTGGTGCGCGGACGACGAGCCGCGCGGTCGCCGGATCGAAAGCGGCCTCGATACCCGTCGGCAGCCCGCCCGCAAAAGGCAGAGGCTGCGTATAGGGCGGGCTCGTCAGCGCGCCGATGCGGACTGCCGCGGGGGCGACGAGCCTGTAGTCGCTCTCGCCGTCGAGCTGGAAATAGAGTTGGAAGGCCGGGTTCCTCGAGGAGAACCACAGCGCATTCTCGGGATCGAGGGTACCGTCGGCCAAGGCATCCAGTTCGAGTTTCAGCGGCAGGCGCCTCAGGCGCTCGGGCACTTCGTGCGGACGCGGGCTTCGATCATCCCTGTTTTGTTGCGGCATGAACAGCGGCATGGGATTTCCCCCCGGCGCGAGCGCGAAATGCCCGGGGTCATTGCCCCAGGGCAGCATGGGCAGGGTGCCGGCCAGCTTCGCCAAGGTGAAAGGCCCCTGCCGCGGGCAGTCGAAGGGATAGGCTTCCAGCCGCCAGACGTGAACGCCGACGTTCGGAATGTTGTAGCGGCCGCGCGCCCTGGCAATCGAGCGCATGTCCGGCGTGCGCGGCGACCTGTCGAAGGCCGTTCCGTGCAGAGCGAGGATATCGGGGGTATCGAGGTCCGCCACCGTCGGCCTGTCGAGCCTGGGTGCCCGCATCGAAGGCGTCGCGGACAGGTGCTGGTAATACTCGACCGCCTTCGCGGAATAGAGCGTCACGTCGCGCGCCAGCATTTCCAGCGCCCGCGGCGTCCCCTTTGACCGACGGTAGCGGAGAATGTTGCCGATGAAGGCCCGGCTGCTGAAGAGCGCTTCCGGTGGCAGCGGCCGCAGTCGCGGCGCCCCGACGAGTGCGCCGATCTCGTGGAGCAATGCTTCGGCGCAGGTCTCGACGAACAGCGAATCCTCGTAGGCGTCGATGTCGCCGTCGATGACGGCGGCGCCCTCGCGCTCCAGCACGTCGAAGAGTGCCCTGAGCTGCCCGCCGAGTTCGGCATCGCGGCGGCGGAAATAGGCGGGCAGGAGACTGTATAGGGTGCCGGGCTCGATCATGATGCGAACTCCTCGATGACCACATCCGCGCCTGAAAGCGTCAGATATTCTGCCCCGAGTGCCGGATCGCTTGCGATGGCACCGCCGGCACCGAGGATTTCGGTGTCCGCCGGCTCGCGCTCGGACTTCAGTTCCCTGACCACTGCCGCCATCACGCCGGACACGGCCTGGACGCAAGCCAGCACCGCGCTCTTCGCCAGCGGTGCG
This sequence comes from uncultured Rhizobium sp., assembly GCA_945952245.1. Lineage (GTDB taxonomy): Bacteria > Pseudomonadota > Alphaproteobacteria > Rhizobiales > Rhizobiaceae > Gellertiella. The sequence continues at coordinate 3,243 of CAMFHT010000089.1, forward strand.
GCGAAGGCTCGCCGCTCCGGTGCGAAGGCCTCGCTCAGCGCGGTCCTCACATCGCCTTCCACGGATTTCCGGTCGAAGGCCGGATCGGTCTTGAGGCGGAGGATGGCAGACGCCCTGACCTGGCGCGCGCCAAGCAGCTTGAAGACCCGCCCCGGCTGCGAGGCATCCCGGATCGCCGTTTTCAGGTTTTCGTAGAGCACGCTGCCGGGCTCGACGGCGGTGCCATTGGCGCCGGCAACCGTCAGGTGCACGATCTCGCGCTGATCCACCCAGAGCACGCTCGCCTGCGCCTTCGAGACGCCGCCATAGGCGCGGGCAAAAGCCTCGTAGTCGTCCGTCGATACGATCCGGTCCAGTGCGACGATCCGGACCGATGCATTGACCCGCGCCGTCGCCACGTCTTCCGGCGCGACACCGCCCTCGGCCGGAACGGGATTGGTCACCTCGCGCAGGCCGAGCGCCATCGTCATCGGTGTCTTCAACCGGCCAGCCGGAAGATTGCCGGCGAGACCACCGCCTGTGCGGTAGACGCCGGCTACATTGCCTTCACCGGTCCTGAGCCGTCCGGCAAAGCGCACGAGCGTGCGCCCGTCCGGCGCGGTTTCCAGCGCATAGGCCCGGCTCGTCTCGGGAAGACCATAGAGGCGCTCCTCCCTCGGCCGCAGCGCATCGTCGACGCGGACTTCGATCTCCGGTGCATAGCCCAGCGGATTGGCAGCGGCGACATGGGTGAGGCCCGGCTGGCGAAGCGCGAAGGCCTGGTTGATGCGCCGTGCATCGCCCGAACCCAGAACCTCGCCGATCGGCAGTTTCGCGCCGCTAGGGCGCATGGCAGCCGTCGTCGTCTTGGTTTCGCCATGGGTCGCCCGCACCGCATTGCCGAGAATGACCAGCTCGGCAGGATCATACCTATGCTTCAGCGCCGCGCTGAAGGTAATTGACGGATAGCCGTCTGCGCTTAGCCCGGCGCTTTCGACGGTCGCGGCCTCGGCGATGACAGTTTTGTCACCGTCAATCTTTCGGCCCTGCACCACGACCAGGCGCCCGCGCGGCAATGCCGGCATGTCGGCCAGTGCGACAGTGCGCCCGTCCGCGGAGGGTTGCGGTTCCGTATAGGGGGACGGGGCGAGATGCAGCTCTTCCGTCTGGATGTAGACCGCCGTGTCGCGCACGTAGTCATCGTAGTCACCGACATCCTGATCCAGGGTCAGGCGCGAGACCTTGGAACTGATGCCGTGATCCGAGCGGGCAACTTCTGCGACTTCGGTGATCCGGAAGACCCCTTCCCCCTTCGGCGATTTCAGCACCACGAAGCGGTTGACCATGGCTTCAGGATAGATCGCGTCGAGATCGATCGTCCGGTCGTCTTCGGGAATGACGGGATTGACGTGGAAGGCGCTGAGCGCCGTCAGCGACTTCTTCACGGATGCATGCAGACCGAGCCATTCCGAGTGTTCCGTCTTAGGCGTGACGGGATCTTCGTTGGCGAGGCTGACCCGCAGGAGCCGCTGGCGCACGTCCTTGTCGAGCATCAGGAAGCGGGTGGCGTTATAGCCGAACAGGGAGGCCCGCCGCGAGAAAACCGCGATCCGGCAGTCCGGCTTCTTGTCGAGCACCTTGAGCGGTGCGTCCAGGTCGATGAGGTAATGGGGCGATTCCGCCGTGGACCGGCTTTGCATGACGTCGATATGCGCAAGCTCGAACGTGCCCGCTTCCGATTTCTTCCCCGTTGCAAGGATGAAGCCGATGATATCGCCGATCCGGGCGGCGAGCAGCGTCTCCGTGACCCGGACCGAGCCGTCGCCCTTGCCAGGATAGTTCTTGATCCACCGTTTGGCAGGAATGCGGTTCCAGGCGGGCCTCGCCTCCAGATCGTCGGAGGTTTCGAACAGGACCGGCAGTTCTTCAGGACCGGGAATGGTCTGGACCTTCGATCCCTTGCGGATCGGTACGATTTCGGGCGATTCCCTGAAGTCGTCCACCGTGAAAGTCAGCACTGTCGAAGCGGAGATGGCGGGCCGCGGAGAATAGCCCACCTGTCCAGCCAGTCCCCGGACCGACTCGATGTCGGTGGCAGTGCCGATATAGGATTCGGTATGGGCCCGCTCGAGATAGAAGCTCAACACGGCAAGGCTCGCCGCCCAGGCATCGGCCAGAGCGATCGCCGGATCGTCATCGGCCCGGGTTGTCAGACCGTCCAGCTCGGTCGCGAGCGCAAGGCCATCGAGAAGCCGCGCCTTCAAGGCCGTGTGGGTGCGGTCGGCGGCCACCATTCCACGGCGACCGGGACCGGCGCCGCCGGCGCCGCAGTCGCTGCATGTGCCGCAGGTGCATGCGTGTGAAGCGCTCATAGTCCCCCCTTCAGATCCAGCGTCAGCAGGCCGTTTTCGGGAAAGTTCGGATCGTTATCGAGCCGCAGGATCTCGAACTCCAGGGGTTCGATCACGCCGCTCGCGAGCACCCCGGCATCCGGTTTGCCGCGCCGGCCGAGGGCCGTGACCTCGACGGATGCTACGCCCGGCACCGTCATCACGGCTGCGATGACGGCGCTGACGTAAAGCTCGCTGCCGAAGGTAAAGTTGTCGGGATGGAAGAAGCCGCGGCGGCCGGCGGCCGAGACGCCGGAGCCCAGAAGATCCAGCACGTCGCGGCGGACGCTCGCGCGCAACGCCCCCGGAAGCACGCAAATCGAAAGTGCCATGTCGAGCGCGACGGGAATGGCGTCGCGAACTGCAATATCGATGCCCGAGAGCCGGTAGCGGTCCATGTGCCGCTCCAGATCGGTCCGGAAGACGGCATCCCGCTCCACCGAGCCCCCGCCGAGCCGGTCGATGTAGACGAAGGCGGTGCGCCAGGAGCCGGTCCAGCGCACTTTCGCACGTGCGCTCGCGACCCCGGGGTGGCGTTTTGCCATTTCCTCGTAATCCGTCTCCGTCACCGCGCGTTCCTGGCTGCGGAAGGCATACGGCGCCTCGATGCGCACGCGTGTCGCAGAAATGCCGGGCGCTCCGCCCTCGGCGGGCAAGGGATTGCTCACCGCATCGATGCCGGCGATGGTCGTCACCACCTGCTTCAGCACATCGGCACCGATATTGCCGTCGACTTGGCGGCCCATGCGGGCCGAAACGGACAGCGCAGCATCCGGCTCAGGCTTCTGCCCCATGACGTCATCGCCGAAGCGCAGCCGCACAGTTCCGTCGAACTCGGTCTCGACGACGAAATGACGGTCGAACCTTTCGCTGGCGAAGAGGTCCCGCCGGCTGTTCCAGGGGCGGAAATTGTCGATGAGCGTGACCGCCGGCAGGGCCTGGGCCGGATCGTTCGACAATGCACGTCGTGCCGTTGCTCCAGCCTTGGGATCGAGATCGATCGGCGCGGCCCGGATCACCGGACCTCGCGTCAACGTGGGCCGCCACCGTCCGCTCTCCGGCGGCGTCGGCGGGTCGAGCTTGGGAGCCAGCGCCTGCCGCAGCGAAGGGGCAGTCAGATTCGCGACGGGCAGGGTGAGCCCGTGATCGGCAAGTGCCACATTGCCCCAGGCCTCCGCACAGGCGATCAGTTCCGACGTCCCGCCGGCGGGCACGTGTTCGGCAGAAAGGACCAAATCGAACGGGAGAGCATCGCCGCGGTCCCAGGCGATCTCGACGACATCCACGTTCTCGACCAGATCCTTCGCCGAGGTCACCTCGGTCAGTCGCACCGCATGCCGGTGCCGGCGGTCCGCATCTGCGGCCTTTCCAGTTCCCGGATTTGTGGTTTCCGCCAGGATCAGAAAGTCGCCGGGTACAAGCACGCCGTCCGGCGCGGTGGCATCGAAGGCACGCCGCAGCGTGGCGCGGGTCGAGCCGCGCGGCAGCATGCATTCCTCACCGGACCAGGTATGAAATGCGAAGCGATTGTTGCCGCGATGGAGCTTAAGGTCATGCATGGTCTCGAAGGCGAGCGGCTCGAACTGCGCCACCGATCCGAAGGCATCGGGCGAGATCACCGTTCCGGGAAGCGCGGTCTCGATCGTTAGCGGCGTCGATCGGGAGAGCACGGTCCCGTCCACGCCGGAGAAGACGAAGCGGGCGAAGAGGCGCGCATTCGTCCCCTCATGGACGGGATAATCCACGAGCCGCGCATGCCGGGCGAGCGCGATGCGGCTGCGGGCGCGGAAGAAATCCGTATCGTTCGCAACCGCATCCAGACGATAGCTCAGGTGGTCGGCGACATAGGCAAGCGCCTCCACATGCGTCGTGAGGTGATCGACCGGCGTATCCTCCGAAAAGCCGGGAAGAAGCATGCTCAGGCGGTCCAGCATCAGCTGGCGGAAACCGGCCCAGTCGCGGGCGGTGTAGTCGAGATCGGGATCGGGTGCCGGCACCGCCTGATCCGGCATGGCCTCATCCGCGCAATCGAAGGGCGAAGGGCAGTCGATCTTGAAGCTGAAGGCGACACTCGAGCTTTCCGGATCGAAGCCTGCCGGCGTCCCGCCGCCCGGCATGGTCAGCGTCAACAGGTAGGTGGAGAAGTCCGTGAGCTGGCCCGGCTTCAGCCTGATCTCCAGCACCTTGGGGTCTGTGGCCGAAACCGAGACGGTGTCGATCAGCGGCGGAGCAAAGCGAATGCCGCCGGTGATCGTGACCGACTGCTTGCCGAGCCCCGCAACACCGTCGGTCTTGACAAAGGTGACGTCGAGGCCGCTCTGGCCATCGACCACTTCGAGGTAATCGATGCCGTTGAAGGCCGAGGGAACCAGCCTTTCGCGGCGGCGGGCGGTGAGGCAGTGATAGATCTCGCTCATGGCCTGTCCCGCCTGAAGAGAATGGTCCGCTCCTCCGGCTCGTTGAGCGGCGCATAAACGACCGAGACAGCGATTGCCGTGTCTTCCGAGGTCACCTCGACCTCCCGGATATCGGCGAGGTCGGCGAGATGCTGGGTCAGCGCGCCGTGGATTGCCACCTGCAGTGCCGCGTCGAGCGCATCGTTCATGCCCTCGAACAGAAGCTCCGTCACCGGCGTGCCGAGGTCCGGACGCATGACGCGCTCGCCCGGAATGGTGAAGAGCAGCATTTCCACGAGTTCCGAAAGCCGCGTTTCGAGGTCCGGCACCCGGGTGCGTCCCGTATTGGCGAAGCTGAAGGGAAAGCCCATCGTCGTCATTGGCCGACCACCCTTACCTGGCAGGACGCGATGACGGGTGGGCCCGCCGGGATCTGGTCTGCCGAGAGGCAGAGCATCGGGCCGGGCATGGTGATGGCCGGCGAGCCGTTGACGAGCACGCGCGCGGCGGGGGCGAGCCACTGGACCTTGACGCAGGGCTGCGGCTTCGTGCCGACGGTAAAGGCGCAGCCGGCGAAGAGCCCGGCATCCGCCATGGTGGCGACGGGCATGCCGGAGACAAGAACGCGGGCATTGGAGCTCACGATCGCCATCTGGCCCATGCCATGCGTACATGTTCCGACGGCGCCGACGTGGAGAAGGGGACCAGCCATGTCAGCCTCACGTCACGGTGAGGGCGCCGCCATTGACGATGACGGACGGACCGACCATCGAAATGGATGCTCCCTTGCCATTGGAGATCATGATTCCGGCCTCCCCGACCGTGATCATCGCGCCCGTGAGCGTCTTGATCATCACGTTCATGGCGGGGTTGTCGGACAGCATCAGCGTCACCTGCCCCACCGTCTGCATGACGATGTTCGGCATGGCGGGCGTGGCGCCGGCCATGGCCATCAAGGGCATTTCCGCGGGGCTCTCGAAGAAGCCGCCGGACCAGATCGGATAATCCGGATCACCCGCCTCGAACTCGATCCAGACGGTGGCGCGAATGGGCGGGATGGTGACGAGCCCTGCCTGGATCGCCGCCATCTGGAAGGCGGGCAGCGCCCAAGTGGACGGGAACGGGCCGAACCGGTCGGCGAGCTGCACCTGCACGCGTCCGCGGTTCTCGACGTCGAGATTGTTGAGAACCGTGGCGCGATACTTGCCGTAATAGCGGGGACCATCGTTCATACCGGCACCGTCTGGGTTTGAGAGATGAGACCGTCGCGAGAGATCTGGAAGTTCTGTTTCCAGCTGCCGCGCGACAGCGTGTTCGAGACGCTCTTGACGAACCACATTCCGTCATAGGCAAGGCCCGCGCCGCGGACGCCGACCAAGCTGCCGGATTTCAGCGCAGAGCCGTAGACGCCGACGTTCAGCGAGCCGGACCCGTTCACCGGATCCGGACCGCCGCGCCCGGCGATCACGTGCTTCAGCACGTCGGCGAGGCCGAAGCGGCCGTTCTCCATCTTGCGAAGCTTGGCGGGAATGAAGGGCCGCGCCGAAAGCGGCGGCTTGAGGATGCCGATATCCGGCACCGGCACGGGGATCTCCACCTTGGCGATGGGTATTCGGGCAAAGGTGTAGGGCAGGATCGCGTTGTTGGCGTCGAAGGAAAAGCTCAGCCCTTCCACATTGGTGGCGCGGTCGAAATCGATCGACAGCGCCGGCTGCGGCGTGCCGATCCGGACGGGCGGTCCGAAATAGGCCGTGCTGACGCCCGGAGTGGGTCCGGGCTGCACGGCAAAGACATAGCCCGCCTTCTTGGCATGGCCTTCGATATAGGCGAGGTCCGTACCCTGGTGGCTCTTCCATCCCGTCGTCGGCGAGAGGAAATCCTCGGCGATCGGCGGAATCACCATGGGCACCACGCCGAGCACCGCATATTTTGCAAGGATCAGCATGATCTGCGCGAAGACCGGCATGGCCGGATAGGGAATGCCGGTCAGCTCGACGATGTCCATGTAGGCGGAGAGATCCTCGCCCGTGACGGTGAGCTTGGCCGAACCGGGCTCCGTTGCGGCCACGAGGTCCTGCCGCATGATCGGCCCGTCCGCCAGCACCTGTGTGACGCCATTGATGGTAGCGGCGACGATGACGCGGTTCAGCGGATCGAAGTAGCCGCCCGGCAGAAGAGACCTGGCGATCTCGGAGACCTTGGAGAACTTGAAGGTCAGCTGGAACCCGGATTTCGCGCCGACGGCCGTCGTCGTCTGCACGCTTTCGAGCGCGTCCATGACGCTCTTCTTCGCGAGCACGGGCATGCCCGGCCCGATCATCAGCTGCAACGTGATCCCCTTAAGGCTCGTCATTGGAAGAGATCTCCAGCGGCAGGGGAATGATGAGCCTGGCATCTGCCTTCCGCACGGCATCCGGCGGCCAGAACACCAGATTGGCATCGCAAATGCGCCAGTATTGCTCCGGATCGCCGTAATAGCCGTTGGCAACGTCGTCGATCCGCCGGTCGCGGTTGTGGCGGTAGATGGCGAGCGGCCTGAACTGCTCGGGCCGCGGCATCAGCCGGCGCGCGCCATAGGTGATTTCTCGTCCGTCCTCCGTGCGATAGGTCAGGAGCCCGGTTCCGGCATAGCGGCTGTTCGGCTTGTAATCGCTCACCATCACGATAATCCCTTCAATCCGAAAGCCGTCAGCACCGACGGCTGGCGTTTGGCGATCTGCTCCTTCTTCTCCATCGCCGCCATGGCGAAGCCTGCGGCGCGGCTCCCCGGCGCGAGATCGTCGACGGAGAGCACCCGGAGCGTCATCGTGACCTTGGCGCGGATCGGGTTCAGATTGGCGTCGAAGGCTTCCTCGAGCACGGCGAAGTCCTGGATGCGCACCGGCAGCACACGCTTCGGCCCCCAGACAAAGAGCACGAGAGCGGAGGGAAGCGACAGGATCTCGATCATGCCGGAAGCGGCGCGGCTTTCGGCGAGCTTCACGTCTTTCGACCGAGGTGCGATCACGGTTTCCAGCGCCGCGAGTTCGGGCAGGATGCCGGCGGTGACGGTGTCGGGATTGTTCTCGGGCTTTTCGAGCTGGTCGGCCGCGTCGATCTCCGCGTCGAACTTGATCGTCTCTGCCGGCGGGCCCTTCAGCCGCGTCGCTTCCATCCGGTCGCCGGCATCGGTCGAGGCCCCGCGCGGCACGAGGCTTCGTGACAGGGTGTCGGGATTGTACTGGAAGGTGACGACGCGCACGACCGCAGTTCCGTCAGGGTTCATGATGACGAGGCCGCCGCGCAGCGTTTTCGGGATCGGTGGCGCCATGATCTCTAGCCCCCCAGCGCCGCTTTGGCGGATTGCGCCGTCTTCTTGATCATGCCGATCGGGTCGAGGCTCTTCGGCTCGATGGCGATGTCGCTGAGCTCCGGCCACTTGACGCCGGTCTTGGTGGAATAGCCGAGTTTCGCAAGCGTCAGCTTCATCTGCTGGGCGGCGTCATAGCTGTACTTCTTGAGCGACCAGTCGAAATCCTTAGACGCCGCACCGGCAAAGGCCTCCACATGCGCATAGAGCTTGATGTCGAGACCGAGCGTGAGCCCGCCGGTCATTTCGACCCGGCCCTCGAATTCGAAATCTCCATTGGCATATTGCGCGGTGATCGGGATGGCCGTCGTGAGCTTGAGATCGAAGCCGGGCTCGAGCCTCAGCCCCCCATGCACCTTGGCACCTATGCCGCCGAGGACCGCAATGCCGAGGCCCGCCTCGAGGATGCCGGTCAGCCCCACATGGGCTGGGACCTCGAAGGTGGAGGTGAACTTCAGCTGCGCGTTCTTGTCGTCCTCGAAGGGGTCGAACGAGCCTTCGATGACGGTGTTGACGATCTGGCCGGGGCCGATGCCATAGGCGAAGCGCACACCGGCGCCCAGATGCACCATGGGATCGGCGAGCCCCGGGAAGGGACCCGGAATGATAAAGTCGATGTTGACCTTGATCAGGTCCCGTTCGCCACCCTTCTGCGGGAAGAGGACGATCGGTTTGGTAAGCTCGATCTTGCCGATGAGCGTGATCTTGCCTTCCGGCGAGAGCTTGACGCCGATGGTCGGGCGGATCTTGTCGTTGATCTGGTAGGCGACGCTGCCCTCGCCCCAGATCACGCCCTTGTCGTTGACGTTGATGGCGAGATAGCCGTCGAGCTTGGCGGTCTTGACCGAGAGCTTGCCGCCGCCGGAAATGCGGCCCTCCTCCTCGCCCTTCTTGAGATAGGTAACGGTAAGATCGCCGGTAAAGGCCGCGCCGGCGCGCGTATAGGTGACGGGCACCTTGCCGGTGCCGACCAGCGTCGTGCCGTCATAGGTAAAGCCGAGCGTGACGCGATCCACCAGCTTGATCGGCTTTTCCCAGTCCAGCTTGCCGGAATAGACCATGGCGCCGTTCGCATATTTGGCGTCGATGCGCAGGTCCTTGCCGTTGCCGATGTCGAAGCTGATGCCGCCATCCGCAAAGAACTTCGTGCCCGCTGCAGAAGACGAGAATCCGAAGGTCACCTGCGCCTGCTTCACCCGCGGGATCTTCGACGTGGAGGCCATCACCTGGCCGGACCAGCCATCGACGGAGGAGTAGCGCACCTTGCCCTTGGCATCGGAAATGCCGGGAATGTTCTGGCCCGTCAGATCGCCATGGGCGACGAAGGCGCTGCCCTCCAGTCCGGCCGTCACCTTGCCGAGCACATAGGGCTTGCCCTTCGGCCCGACCTCGAAGGCGAAATCGCCGGAGGGTCGGAACTGGGGCGCAAGCTGCATCTTCAGCGCCGCCTCGGTCACACGCAAACCCTCGAAGGGAGGCTGGAAATTCTCGGGCCCCAGATCGGCCAGCAGGCTGAACTCCTCGCCTTCGAGC
>CAMFHT010000090.1 GCA_945952245.1 uncultured Rhizobium sp.
GTATAGGGTCTAGTGGCGGCTCCGGCGGCTCACGCGCATGGGCCGCCCTTTCAGCGGCTGCGTCGTCAGTTTCTGGACCGGCCAGACGCGGTGGCCAGGCACGGGATCGAACCGGTAGCGCTGCATCAGCGTGGCGAGCGCGATCACCGCCTCCTGGAGCGCAAACGTCGCGCCGATGCAGACGCGCGGACCGGCTCCGAACGGCAGGTATTGATAGCGGCCGATCTTCTCCCGGTTTCCAGGCAGGAAGCGCTCCGGCATGAAGTGACGCGGCTTTTCCCAGTGAAGCGCATGCCGGTGCAGCGTCCAGGGCATGACGAGGATCGTCGTTTCCGGCAGGATCTCGACCGTCTTGCCGTCAGAATCGGTCCAGCGGTCGGGTTCGATCGCCGCGCGATTGATCGAGGGGGCCGGTGGATAGAGCCGCAGGGCCTCCTCGAAGGCGGCGCGGACATGCGGCATGCGCTCCAGCCAATCGACCGGCGGCGCACCTTCGGCGAGAACCGAATCGATTTCCGCTTCCATCTGTTCCCGGTACCGCGGCAGGTGCGCGACGCAGTAGAGCGTCCAGGCCAATGCCCGCGCCGTCGTCTCGTGGCCGGCACCGATGAAGGTCAGGATATTGTCCTCGATCTCCTCTGCGGTCAGCCCGCCCGGCCCGCCCGCTTCGAGCAGAAGCGTCAGGAAATCCTCCGGGGCAGACGCGCGGTCCTCGATCAGCGTTTGCTGCCGCTTGCGCATGGTCTCGGCAACGACGGCCCTGAACTTCTTCAGCACCCGCTGCCCGCCGATCCGGGTCAGCCTCGGAACGAAGGACGGCGCGCGCAGCAGGTCTGCCGGATCGACGCGCCCCATGCGGTGCAACAGGGCCTCGACATCGCCTGCAAAATCATTGGTCGCGGTGACGATATCTCCGGAGAACAGGGTTTCGGAGAGGATGTCGAAGGTAAGCTCCGTCATATGGGTCGCGATGTCGAAGACCCGTCCTTCTCCTGTCACCCCTTCGTAATGCTTGAGAAAGGCTTGCGACTGGGAAAGCATCTGCTCGGCGAAGCCGCGGGCATGGCGCGGCGTGAAAACCGGGGCCATCGCCTTTCGCGAGCGCTTCCAGACCTCCCCTTCCGCCGTCAGCAATCCATCCCGCAGGATCGGGCGCAGGATGAGCTGGCGAATGACCGCCATCCGGTAATTCGAGGCATTGTCGACAAGCACGTGGCGGATGAGGCCGGGATCGTTCGCGATGAGGGTGCGCTCACCGAAGAAGGAGACGTCGATCCAGGGCAGCGTGTAGGATGGCTCTCCCCAAAGCTCGAGCGGGTTGTTGAGGATCGTCCGGATGATGGTGAGCCGCGAGGGCGGCACGGTGCGCGGGATCGGCGCAGGCGCTTCAAACGTTTCCGGCATGGCCGACATGAGGCTGAAATCCTTTCGATGATGTCCTTAAGTAGGACCGAAAGGAGCCGGAGAAAAGGGTCAGAAGAGCTTCCTGAGCTCCGGAAGCTTGTCGTTGATCAGCCAGCCGTAATAATTCTCTTCCGGCCAGTTGCGGGCACCGCCTGAATTGCGGGCGGCAAGGGCACGGGCGCGCTGCAGCGTATTGCCGAGATTGTAGAGGGTTGCCGTGATGCCGGGATTGCCTGAAATGTCCATGCCGGCAATCGATGCATAGTCGTCGATCGACTGGCGTATGGCGGCGGCCACGAAATCGAGCGAGATGTCCGGGTCCATGATGGCCTTGTAGACGCCGCCCGCATCCTTCTCGTCCAGCGGCGCGACACCGGAGCGCTTTACGACGAGATCCGACAGCTTCATCGCCGTCAGCGGGTTGACCTGTCCAAGGCCGAAGGTCTGGCCGGCATAGAAGGGCTGGAAGAAAACGGCGCTGAAGCGATTGTCCGGAAACCGCTTTCCACCGACGCTCCTGCCGCGGAATGTGTCTTCCCAGACTTCCTCGCGGCAGGTCCAGAGGCGATAGGAATCGGAGAACTTGGCACAGGTCGAAAACTGGGGGCGGGCGACGAAATCGTCGATCTTCTCGCCGTCATAGGCGAACTTGAAGCTGTTGCCTGCATAGGCAGCCGCCTTCACGTAATAGGACTGAAGCCGGTCATAGGCGTCGACGTTATAGGTGTGCTCGCCGACGAGCGCGCCGACGATGTGGATCGGATCGATTCCATAGGCGCTGGCGGTGGCACGGATCTTGGAGCGCAGGTCGTCATCGCTTGCCAGGAGATCACGGATCTTCTCGTACTTGTCGTCGAACGTCGTCTTGCCGGCACGGGTACGCCGTGTCGAGGCGCCGGGGATGGGCGGTTGTTCCGCATGGCGATTGCCCGGTGGAACTTTCACGGCAGCAGATGCTGGAGCAAGGCTGCCGCAGAGGGCGGCTGCCGTCAGGCAAAGAATGCTGAGAAATTTCCGCACCGATTCATTCCCGTCTTTTCACGCCCGCGCTTCCTGACGCCGGAATTTGGCCAAATCAGGCCGCAACCGCTTCGGGCGCTGCCTGCATAGAAAGAACAAGCCGGTTTGTCGAGGGAGATGGCATCTGAGCTGTCGGTGCGACAGATGCGAAGGGCGCGGTCTTTGCCGCGCCCTTCGGGGTTCAGAGGATGAATCGGGAAAGGTCCGTGTTCCCCGCAAGTTCGCCCACGTGCTCTCGGACATAGGCCGAATCCACGGTCACTTCGGTGCCGCCACGGTCCGGCGCATTGAACGAGATCTCGTCCAGCACGCGCTCCATGACGGTCTGCAGCCGGCGGGCGCCGATGTTTTCGACCGAGGAGTTCAGCTGCACGGCAACGTCCGCCAGCGCATCGATCGCATCCTCCGTGAAGTCGAGCTTCAGCTCTTCGGTCTCCATGAGCGCCCGGTACTGGCGGATGAGGCTTGCTTCCGGCTCGGTGAGGATCCGGCGGAAGTCCTCCTTGGTCAGCGGCTTCAGCTCGACGCGGATCGGCAGGCGGCCCTGAAGTTCCGGCAGGAGATCCGAAGGCTTCGACACGTGGAAGGCGCCGGAAGCGATGAAGAGGATATGGTCCGTCTTCACCGGCCCATACTTGGTCGAAACCGTCGTGCCTTCTACCAGCGGCAGGAGGTCGCGCTGCACGCCCTCGCGGGAAACGCCGGCACCCATGCCGCCATCGCGGGCAGCGATCTTGTCGATCTCGTCAAGGAAGACGATACCGTTGTTTTCGACCGCATGGACCGCTTCCCGCTGGATCTGCTCGTTGTCGATCAGCTTGTCCGATTCGTCGCGGATGAGCTCGGAATAGGACTGCTTGACGGTCGTCTTGATCTTCTTGGTGCGGCTGCCCATGGCCTTGCCGAACATGTCGGAAAGGTTCAGCACGCCGATATTGGCACCCGGCATGCCGGGGATCTCGAAGCCGGGCATGCCGGAGCCGGTATCGGCCACGTCGATCTCGATTTCCTTGTCGTCGAGCTCGTTGTTGCGGAGCTTCTTGCGGAAGCTGTCGCGGGTTGCCGGCGATGCCGTCGAGCCGACGAGCGCGTCGAGGACGCGTTCTTCGGCATTCATGTGCGCGGCGGCTTCGACGTCGGCACGCTTCTTCTCGCGGACCAGGCCGATGCCGATTTCCACGAGATCGCGGATGATCTGCTCGACATCACGGCCGACATAGCCGACTTCGGTGAACTTGGTGGCCTCGACCTTGATGAAGGGCGCACCGGCAAGCTTTGCCAGGCGGCGGGAAATCTCGGTCTTGCCGACGCCGGTCGGGCCGATCATCAGGATGTTCTTCGGCATGACTTCGTCACGCAGATTGTCCGGCAGCTGCTGACGGCGCCAGCGATTGCGCAGCGCGATCGCCACGGCACGCTTGGCCTCGTGCTGGCCGATGATGTGCCGGTCGAGTTCCGAGACGATCTCGCGGGGGGAGAAATTGGTCATGATCTCACTCTTGTCACTCGTTGTGGAACTGCATGATCAGCACATCGCCGCCGGTCATGTCTTCCAGATGGGGTACGGGGCGAAAGCCGGCCTTTTCATAGGCCCGCACCGCCCGATGATTGTCGGGGTCGGGATCGGTGATGATGACGGAGTGGCCCCAAGTGTGGAGCCGCCTCGCAAAGGCGCGGATGGCGGCAGGCCCGATGCCGCGGCCGGTCAAGCCCGGCTCCCCGATCGAGACGTCGATGCCGACGGCGTGTTCGGGAAAGGCCGAAAGCCAGGGATGATCCTCGAGCCATTCTTCCGTCTGCAGTTCGCCCAGGAACCAGTACTGGATGTAGCCGATGGGCGCGCCGTCGAGCTGGATGAGAAAGGGCCGGGTCGTATCCCGGTCTTCCACCATGTCGCGGATAAGAGCGATTTCCTCGTCGGGCTCGCCCCACCATTCGCGCAAGTGCGGCTCCGCGAACCAGAGCTCGATCAGCGGCAGGTCGCCCTTGGTTACGGGCTTGAAATCGATCCTGTTCTCAGGCGGCCTCAAGTTTTTCCACCACCACGTTATGGTTCGTATAGACGCAGATGTCGGCGGCGATCTGCATGGCGCGCCGGGCGATCTCCTCGGCGGACTTGTCGCTGTCCATCAGTGCGCGGGCGGCCGCATAGGCATAATGCCCGCCCGAGCCGATGGCCATCGTGCCGTGTTCGGGTTCGAGCACGTCGCCATTGCCGGTTATCGCGAGCGTCACCGTCTTGTCGGCGACGAGCATCATGGCTTCCAGGTTCCGCAGATATTTGTCCGTGCGCCAGTCCTTGGCAAGCTCGACGGCCGCGCGCATGAGCTGGCCGGGATACTGATCGAGCTTCTTCTCCAGCCGTTCGAGCAGGGTGAAGGCGTCGGCGGTCGCGCCGGCGAAACCGGCGATCACCTCGCCACCCTTGCCGATCCGGCGCACCTTGCGGGCATTGCCTTTCATGACGGTCTGGCCAAGGCTCACCTGGCCATCGCCGGCAATCACGATCTCGTTGCCCTTGCGCACGGTGATGATCGTGGTGGCATGCATGGTTCCAAAGGGATTGTGTTCAGTCATGGGATGTCATGTCTCCGTCTCGGGGCTTGGCCATTCCATCGCCTGCCCCGTTCTCGACAGCTTATGTAAGCGTTGCTCCCGCGATTGCAAACCGGACCATGCGGCGGAACGGACCCGACGCCGATTCGGGCAATTAACCTCAAGCTGCTTCTGGATATTTCGCTTTCCGCCTGTTAAGGAGCAGCCATCAGCGCCCAATGGTCGATGAAAGACAGGACATGGCAGAGCAGCAGACGGCCACCCGCATGGCCCAGGTTTCCCGCAGCACCAACGAGACCTCGATCTCGGTCGCGATCAATGTCGACGGCACCGGCAAGGCGAAGATCTCGACCGGCGTGGGCTTCTTCGACCACATGCTGGACCAGTTGTGCCGCCATTCGCTGATCGACATGGACGTGACCGCCAAGGGCGACCTTCACGTGGACGATCATCATACGGTCGAAGATACCGGCATCGCGCTCGGCCAGGCGCTCGCCAAGGCGCTCGGCGACCGCAAGGGCATTACCCGCTATGCCTCGCTCGATCTCGTGATGGACGAGACCATGACGAAGGCGGGCGTCGACCTCTCGGGCCGGCCCTTCCTCGTCTGGAACGTCAATTTCAGCGCCCCGAAGATCGGTAGCTTCGATACGGAACTGGTGCGCGAATTCTTTCAGGCGCTTGCTCAGCATGCGGGGATGACCCTGCACGTGATGAACCATTACGGCGCCAACAATCATCATATCGCCGAAACCTGCTTCAAGGCCGTTGCGCGTTGCTTGCGTACGGCAACCGAAATCGATCCACGCCAGGCGGGCCGCGTTCCCTCGACCAAGGGCACCCTCACCTGAGCCGGCAGGCCGCCGAGGCGTCGTCCACGCCGGCGTGCCAAACTCCATCGGGAGCGATGCATGGCAAGCTATCTGGTAATGAAGCCGTCCGGTGCCGTTCGAGACCCGGACTCCGTCCGCTTCATCCGCGACGGCTTTTCCTGGTTTGCTCTGGTCGTACCCCTGATCTGGATGCTCTTCCATCGCATGTGGCTGTTTGCGGTGCTGTTTCTCGCTGCCCAGTTCGTCGTCACGTTCGGCAGTGATCTGCTCGGATATCCGGAAGCCGGCAGCATCGTCCTTCTGGGGATGAACCTGCTGGTCGCGCTCGAAAGCGGCATGCTCCGGGAGCGGAACCTTCTTTCCAGGGGCTGGACCGCGGACGCGGTTCTCTCCGCCGATAGCATCGAGGATGCGGAGACCCTATATTTCCATGGGCTGGAAAGTCAGCTGACCACGACGCCACCTGCTCCGGCAGCCGGCAGGCCGCCGCGCAATCCCTGGGGCGGCGCATCGCTCGGCCCCTTTGAATCCTACGGGAGTGTTTAACATCATGCGTGTAGCCATCATCGACTACGGTTCCGGCAATCTCCGCTCGGCCCACAAGGCCTTCGAGCGTGCGGCCGAGGATCACGGCATCGATGCGCATGTCCACCTGACCGACAGGCCGGAAGACGTTGCCGCCGCAGATCGCATCGTGCTGCCGGGCGTCGGCGCCTATGCGGATTGCAGGGCAGGCCTCGCCGCCGTACCCGACATGGAAGAGGCGCTCTGGGAAGCAGTCGAACGGAAGGCGCGGCCTTTCCTGGGCATTTGCGTCGGCATGCAGCTCATGTCCTCCCGCGGGCTGGAGAAGACCGTGACCGAAGGCCTCGGCTGGATCCCGGGCGACGTCGTCGAGATGCAGCCATCCGAGCCCTCGCTTAAAATCCCCCAGATCGGCTGGAACACGCTGACGCTCGCCCGCCCGCATGCCTTGTTCGAGGGCATTCCGACCGGCGCCGACGGCCTACATGCCTATTTCGTCCATTCCTACCATCTTGCGGCTTCGAACAGGGCCGACGTGGTGGCCACGACCGAATATGGCGGTCCGGTCACGGCCTTCGTTGCCCATGAAAACAAGGCGGGCTCCCAGTTCCATCCGGAAAAGAGCCAGAAGCTCGGCCTCGCCCTCATCGCCAATTTCCTGCGCTGGAAGCCCTGAGCCCGCGCATATTCACGAACGGAACGCTCCCATGATCCTCTTTCCCGCCATCGACCTGAAGGATGGCCAGTGCGTGCGCCTGAAGCTCGGCGACATGGACCAGGCCACCGTCTACAACCCGGACCCGGCAGCGCAGGCCAAGGCCTTCGAGGACCAGGGCTTCGAATGGCTGCACGTGGTCGATCTCAACGGTGCCTTTGCCGGCGAAAGCGTCAATGGCGAAGCCGTCGATGCGATCCTGAAGGCGACGAAGAACCCGGTCCAGCTCGGCGGCGGCATCCGCACGCTCGCTCACATCGAGAACTGGCTGTCACGTGGGCTTGCCCGCGTGATCCTCGGCACGGTCGCCGTCCGCGATCCGGAACTGGTAAAGGACGCCTGCCGGCTCTTTCCGGGCAAGGTCGCCGTTGGCATCGACGCCAAGGGTGGCAAGGTGGCCGTCGAGGGCTGGGCGGAGGCCTCCGAACTCGGCGTGATCGAGCTTGCCCGCAAGTTCGAAGGCGCCGGCGTCGCCGCCATCATCTATACCGACATCGACCGGGACGGCATCCTCGCTGGCATCAACTGGGCCTCCACGCTGGAACTCGCCAATGCCGTTTCCATTCCCGTGATCGCCTCCGGCGGCCTCGCTTCTCTCGACGATATCAGGCGCATGACAGCGCCGGATGCTACTAAATTGGAGGGAGCCATTTCCGGTCGGGCGCTGTATGATGGCCGGATAGATCCCGCGCAGGCGCTGGCGATCTTGAGGGGGGAGGAGCGCCGTTGAACACAGTGATCGAACCGGGGCCGCAGCGCCGGGTCGGGTTGATCTTTGGCATCCTGTTCGTGATCATTGTTCTGATCGCGATCGCGCCAGTCCTGTCCGTCATGACGGCCGGCCTTATCGCCAACCTGAACGGCTGCGCACTGGACGAGGGAAGCGTGCATCCCTGTTTCATCTTCGGCGCCGACTTCGGCGGGACGCTCTATTTCATGGGCGTCATGGGCTGGTTCGGATTGGTTACCCTTCCCCTCGGTGGCCTCGCTCTCCTCGTATGGTTCGTTGCCCTCATCGTCACGCTCGTTCTAAGGCGCCGCACCGTGCGCCGGGGCGAGGTTTAATTTGCTCATGGATATTCTGTCATGACCCTGAAAGCCCGTGTCATTCCCTGCTTGGACGTGAAGGACGGCCGCGTCGTCAAGGGCGTCAACTTCGTCGATCTCATCGATGCCGGCGACCCCGTCGAGGCCGCCAAGGCCTATGATGCCGCCGGGGCGGATGAGCTCTGCTTTCTCGACATCACCGCCTCCTCCGACAATCGCGACACCATTTTCGACGTGGTCGCGAAGACCGCAGACCATTGCTTCATGCCGTTGACGGTCGGCGGTGGCGTCCGGTCCATCGCCGATATCCGCAAGCTCCTGCTCTGCGGTGCGGACAAGGTTTCGATCAATTCGGCAGCGGTCTCCAATCCCGATTTCGTCACACAGGCTGCAGACAAGTTCGGCAACCAGTGCATCGTCGTTTCGATCGACGCGAAACGCGTCTCCGCCGACGACGAAGCACCCCGCTGGGAAATCTTCACCCATGGCGGGCGCAAGCCGACGGGCATCGACGCCGTAAAGTTCGCGGTCGACATGGCCGAGCGCGGCGCTGGCGAACTGCTCGTCACCTCCATGGACCGCGACGGCACCAAGAGCGGCTATGATATCGGCCTCACCCGCACCATCGCCGACAGCGTCCGTGTCCCCGTGATCGCATCCGGCGGCGTCGGCGGTCTCGACGACCTCGTTGCCGGCGTGAAGGACGCACATGCCACCGCGGTGCTTGCAGCCTCCATCTTCCACTTCGGCACGCACACGATCGGCGAGGCCAAGCGCTATATGGCCGATCACGGCATCGCCATGCGGCTCGACTGAGGAGCGACATCATGGCTTTCACCCTGTCCGATCTCGAAGACATCGTCGCAAGACGAGCGGCAGCGTCTCCGGACGAATCCTGGACGGCCAAGCTCGTCGCGGCCGGCCAGGGCAAGGCGGCGGTCGAGACGGTGATCGCTGCGATTGGCAATGACCGGCAAAACCTGGTCTATGAATCGGCCGACGTGCTGTTTCATCTGCTGGTCGTGCTGAAGATAGCGGGAATTCCGGTTTCCGAGGTCATGGCGGAACTCGAACGCCGTACCGGCCAGAGCGGGATCGCCGAAAAGGCGAGCCGGAAAGACAGCTGATGGCCGCGGATATGGACAGCATGGCCAAGGCGGCGGACGAAACGGTCATGGAGGGGCTCGGTCCCTTCCAGCCGGAACTTCATTCGCCCTATCACGTCTTTACATCGGCGCAGTGGGCGAAGTTCAGGGCGGATACGCCCCTGACGCTGACCGAGGACGAAGTCAAGCGGCTGCGCTCGCTGGACGATCCGATCGATCTGGACGAAGTTCGGCGGATCTATCTTTCGCTCTCCCGCCTGCTTTCGGCGCACGTGGAATCCTCGCAGATGCTGTTCAAGCAGCGCGACCGGTTCCTGAGCCTTTCCGGGACCAGCAAGACACCCTTCGTCATCGGCATCGCCGGTTCCGTGGCGGTCGGCAAGTCCACCACGGCGCGTATCCTGAAGGAACTGCTGGCCCGCTGGCCGTCGAGCCCCAAGGTCGATCTCGTGACCACCGATGGCTTCCTCTATCCCAATGCGGTGCTCTCCCGCGAAAACCTGATGCAGCGCAAGGGGTTTCCCGAAAGCTATGACATCGGTGCGCTCCTGCGCTTCCTCTCAGAGATCAAGGCCGGCCGGCCGAACGTTCCGGCGCCTACTTATTCCCATCTCACTTACGACGTCATTCCGGACAAGTTCCGCACCATCGACCGCCCCGACATTCTCATCTTCGAGGGGATCAACGTTCTCCAGTCGCGCGACCTGCCGGAGGATGGCAAGGTCATTCCGATGGTCTCGGACTTCTTCGACTTTTCGATCTACATCGACGCCGACGAAAGGCTGATCCACAAATGGTACGTGGACCGCTTCATGAAGCTTCGGCAGACCGCTTTCCAGGATCCGAACTCCTATTTCAACCGCTACACCAGGGTAAGCGCCGAGGAAGCCCTAGCCATTGCCGAGGATCTCTGGGCGAACATCAACCTGAAGAATCTCCGGCAGAACATCCTGCCGACCCGGCCGCGCGCCGACCTGATCCTGCGGAAGGGCAACAATCACTTCATCGAGAAGGTGGCCCTGCGAAAACTGTGATGCGTCCGCTCAAGGTGCCGGCGTCACACGCCGGAGCGTGAGATTGATGCGGCCACCGTTCTTCAGGAGCGTCGACGTTTCCGGATAGATCCTGTCGACACCGTGAAAATTCAGGCGCGACGCGCCGCCGATCAGCACGATGTCGCCGCTGTCGAGGCGGAAAGACTGGGTCTTGTCCTTTCGGTCGGCACCGCCGATCCGGAACAGGCAGCTGTTTCCAAGTGAAATGGAGAGGACGGGGGCCGAAAACTCCGCCTCGTCCCTGTCCTGGTGCAGCCCCATCTTCGCGCTGTCGGCATAAAAGTTCACGAGGCAGGCTTCCGGTTCGTAATCGAGACCGGTCAACTGATGCCAGAGATCCAGCAACCTCCTAGGGATAGGCGGCCAGCGCACACCGGTGTCGGGATGATATTGCTGGTAGCGGTAGCCCTTTTCCTTGTCGGTCACCCAGCCGAGCGGTCCGCAATTGGTCATGCGCACGCTCATGGGCTGGCCGCTGCGCGGCATGACGGGTGTGAAGAGCGGCGCCTTGGACACGACGTCGCGGATCTCGGCGACAAGCGCCTGTTGTTCGTCCTCACCGAGATAGTGCGGCAGATGCTTTAGTCCTTCCGGCAGCTCCAGCACGATCCCCTCCCCTCAATCCTGGCCCGGCTTGCCGCGCATCTTCTTCACGTCCGAGCGCCCCGCCTTTTCCTTGAGGCGGCGCTCGATCGCGCCCTTTGACGGCTTCGTCTTGCGCCGCGGCGGCGGCGGAGGGGCTGCGGCCTCGAGGATGAGGTCCTTCAGGCGATCCCTGGCGTCTTCGCGGTTGCGCTCCTGGCTGCGGAACCGGCTCGCCTCGATCATCAGCACGCCTTCCTTGGATGCGCGCCGGCCCGCGAGCTTCAGGGCATTGTCCTTCACCCGGTCCGTGAGCGAAGGCGAATTGCGGATGTCGAAGAACAGCTGGACGGCGGTCGAGACCTTGTTGACGTTCTGCCCGCCGGGACCGCCCGCCAGCACGAATTGTTCGGTCAGTTCCCAACCGGCAATGGTGATCCTGCTGTTGATCTGAAGCGGGTCGCTGGCCATGTCATCCGTTCCTTTCGCCCGCTTTTAATTTAAAAGCCCGAACCTTCAAGGTCTGAACGCAAAAACCCGGCAGGTCCTGCCGGGTTTCACGTGAATCAGAGGCGAATGGCTCAAGCTTATTCCGCAGCGACCTTCATGCCAGGCGCTGCATCGCGAACCTTGCCGTCCACATGGCTTTCGAACTTGGCGAAATTGTCGATGAACATTCCGACCAGCTTCTCCGCCTGCCTGTCATAGGCCTGTGCATCCGCCCAGGTGGTGCGCGGGTCGAGGATCTTCGTATCGACCCCGGCGACCGATACCGGAACCTGGAAGCCGAAGTTCGGGTCGCGGCGCATCTCCGCGGACTTGAGCTCGCCCTTGAGGGCAGCCGTCAGCAGCGCCCGCGTCGCCTTGATCGGCATGCGGTTGCCCGTGCCATAGGCGCCGCCTGTCCAGCCGGTGTTGACCAGCCAGCAATCGACGCCGTGGCGGGCGATGAGATCGCGCAGCAGGTTGCCGTACTCCGCCGGGTGACGCGGCATGAAGGGCGCGCCAAAGCAGGTGGAGAAGGTGGCTTCCGGTTCGGTCACGCCCTTTTCCGTGCCGGCAACCTTGGCGGTGTAGCCGGAGAGGAAGTGATACATGGCCTGCTCGGGGGTGAGCCGCGCGATTGGCGGCAGCACGCCGAAGGCATCCGCCGTCAGCATGATGATCGTCTTCGGATGACCGGCAATGCCGGTCTCCGAGGCATTCGGGATGAAGTGCAGCGGATAGGCGCAGCGGGTATTTTCCGTCAGCGAACCGTCGTTGAAGTCCGGGACACGGTTTTCGTCCAGCACGACGTTTTCCAGCACCGTGCCGAAGCGCTTGGTCGTCGCGTAGATCTCCGGCTCGGCCTCTGCGGAAAGACGGATCGTCTTCGCATAGCAGCCGCCCTCGAAGTTGAAGATGCCGTGTTCGCCCCAGCCATGCTCGTCGTCGCCGATCAGTGTGCGGGCGGGATCGGCCGAAAGCGTGGTCTTGCCGGTGCCGGAGAGGCCGAAGAAGACGGCGGCATCACCAGCCGGGCCCACATTGGCGGAGCAGTGCATGGGCATGACGCCCTTTTCCGGCAGCAGGTAGTTGAGAACCGTGAAGACCGACTTCTTCATCTCGCCGGCATAGGACGTGCCGCCGATGAGGACGAGGCCATTGACGAGGTCGCAGGCAATCACGGTCTCCGTGCGGCAGCCATGGCGTGCCGGGTCTGCCCGAAAGCTCGGCAGGTCGATGATCGTCAGCTTCGGCGCAAAATCCTTGAGCGTCGAGCGCTCGGGGCGGATCAGGAGATTGCGGATGAAGAGCGAATGCCAGGCGAACTCGCTGACGACGCGCGACTTCAGCTCGTTGTCACGATCGGCGCCGCCGACGAGATCCTGCACGAAGAGATCACGGCCCTTGGCATGGGCCAGCATGTCGGCCTTCAGCACCGCGAAGTGCTCGGGGCTCATCGGCTTGTTGTTGTCCCACCAGATCTGGTTTTCGGTCACGGCGTCGCGCACCACGAACTTGTCCTTGGCCGAACGCCCGGTGTGCTGGCCGGTC
>CAMFHT010000091.1 GCA_945952245.1 uncultured Rhizobium sp.
CGGCATACCTCCTCTCCCCAGCGGGGAGAGGATGGCGGCAGCCAGGTGAGGGGGCCGCATGCGCTGATTTATAAAGAGTGCTTCCCAACCTAATAGGCTAAGAAAACCCACATCACCACGTATTCAACCGGAAGCCGGCCCGGATCTCGTGCCGCGAGAAGCCGTCGTCAGTGCCCTTGGGGCCGGAAGCGCCGGCGAGCTTTTCGGCGGCGGTGTATTCGTACATGTCGCCGCCGGCGGTGTTGGAATAGCGGTAGCCGAGGTCGAACTTGACGGAGGGCGTGATGTCGTAGGAGACGCCGGCCATCAGGGCATAGGTGAAGCGCCAGCTTTCCATGCCCTTGTAGGTGGTCGTGGCATAGGCGGTGCCATTGCAGGTGCCGGAGCCGGCCATGCAATAGGGCGACGAGGTGACCGAGCCCCACTGGACGTTGCTCACGCCCGCGCCGCCGCCGAGATAGGGGGTGAAGCCGGCGAAAGTGCCGAGATCGGCATAGAGGTTGCCCATGACGCCGATGGCGCGGAAATCGCCCTTGTGATTGAAGCCGCAGGTGGTGCCGGCCCCCTGCCCCGTGGCGCAGATGCCATTGCTGAACGAGTGGCCGTCGATGTTGGAATTGAAGATGTCGACCGTCGCATCCGCCCGGATGAGGTCGTTGAACTGGTAGCCGGCGCCAGCCCCGTAGGAGACGTCCTTGTCGAAGCGGCTCTGGTCGAAGGTGCGGGTCGTCACCGCGCCGCCATTGGCAAAGGTGCGGTAGCTCGGCGCTTCGTCACCGGTCCAGCCGGTGTAACCGAGGTCGCCGCGGATGTACCACCCCTGGCCAAAACCATCGATCGAGGTTTCCGGGGCATAGACGGGCGGCGGCAGGTCGGTTGCGGCGGCATGGCCGGCCAAGGTCAAACCAAGGGCAAGAAGCACGGCGGAAACGGAATGACGGGACATCGGCCTATCCTGTTGCCCGTGATCAAATCACGGCTGCGGTTCGAGAACTTTACCGATGATCAACCAAACCGGTTAAAACCCCGTTAACCATGCATGTTAACCATTGCCTTTCACGACAAACGAAAGCCGCCCGGCAGGGAAACCGGGCGGCTTTTGAAGAGAGGTGGATCGTATCGCTTACTTGTAGACGGGTGCGACCGGAATTTCTGCCGGCGGCATGTAGGCCTGTTCGGCGCAGCCCGAGAACATGTAGCGCAGGCCGCCGCGGACTTCGTGGCTGTTGAAGCCCTTGTCATAGCCCGGGCCGCCATTGTTCTTGTAGTCGAACATGCGGCCGCCGCTTTCCACGCGGCGGAAGCGGTAACCGACATCGGCCTTCAGGTTGCAGGTCAGATCGACCGAGGCGCCGGCCATGAGGGCATAGGTGAAGCGCCAGCTGGAGCGGCCCTTGTGGGTTTCGGTCGCATCGCAGTTCGTGGAGTCGGCGTCGTCGCAGGAGGTGTTCTTGAGATCACCCCAGGAAACGCGCGTGCCACCGATACCGCCACCGATGTAAGGGGTGACATAACCCCAGGTGCCGAGATCGACATAGGCGTTGGCGAGCAGGCTGAGCGCATTCATGCTGGCAATATCGCGCGAGGTGCAGGCTGCGGCCACGCCGCAGGAGCCCTTGGTGGAGCCGCGGAAATCACCGTTGAACATGTAGTCCAGGGTGGCATCCGTGCGCAGGTAGCTGTTGACCTGGTAGCCGACACCGCCGCCGATCGTGAAGGAATCGCGCAGGCTCGACGTGGTGAAATCGGTCTCGTTGTCGGTCGTGCCGCCCTGGTGGAACCAGGCGCCGCGCGAGTGATTGAAACCGTAGCCGACGTCTCCGCGCAGGTACCAGCCGCCAGTCGACGCAACCTCAACCGGTTCTGCAGGGCTGACCGGGATCGGCTCGGAAGGCTGATAGAGGTCTGCCGCCGAAGCAGCCCCGTGGAGGGCCAGAAGCGCAATTGCGCCGAGGATGATCTTCTTCATGACTTTATCTCCAAAGTCTCAAGGTCGGGGCCGGGCACGGACCAGCCAAATCCGGAATGACCATGGAAAATAGAGAGGAAAGGTTAAACAGCACTTAACCAAACTTATTCACTTTAAATACAAACGACCTGTAAACCATATTTTCCAAGCAACTAGCGTCGTGCGTGCATGAAAAAGGGCCAGCGAAACGCCAGCCCTTTGGATAGATAGGTTGATTGCAGCCTCAGGCGGCGTTCGGAACCGCTGCAATCACCCCGATCAGATCGTTGACGATGCGCTCGATCTGGCCCTGGTCATCGCCTTCCGCCATCACGCGGATGAGCGGCTCGGTGCCGGAGGGGCGGATGACGAGGCGGCCGTTCTTGGAAAGCTCGCTTTCGGCATCGCTGATTGCCTGCTTCACCACCTTGTTTTCCAGCGGCTTGCCACCGGAGAAGCGGACATTGCGCAGGAGCTGCGGCACCGGCTCGAAGCGGCGGCAGACCTCGCTGACAGGCTTGCCGGAGCGCTTGACGCAGGCGAGGATCTGGAGCGCGGCAATCAGACCGTCGCCGGTCGTGCCGTAGTCGGAAAGCACGATATGGCCCGACTGTTCGCCGCCGACGTTGAAATTGTGCTTGCGCATGTGCTCGACCACATAGCGGTCGCCGACGGCCGTGCGGGCGAGCGACAGGCCCTTGCCTTCCAGGAATCGCTCGAGACCGAGATTGGACATCACGGTCGCAACGATGCCGCCGCCCTTCAGCAGTTGTTCGTCGGCCCAGGATTCGGCCACGACGGCCATGAGCTGGTCGCCGTCGATGATCGCGCCGTGCTCGTCCACGATGATGACGCGGTCCGCATCGCCATCGAGCGCGATACCGATATCGGCCCGCACCTCGTGCACCTTCTTCTGCAGTGCTTCCGGATGGGTGGAGCCGCAGGCCTTGTTGATGTTGGTGCCGTTCGGATCCGTGCCGATGGAAATGACTTCCGCACCGAGTTCCCAGAGCACGGCGGGCGCCACCTTGTAGGCTGCGCCATTGGCGCAGTCGATCGCCACACGCAACCCGTGCAGGGTCACATCGCGCGGCAGCGTGCGCTTGGCGAATTCGATGTAGCGGTCATGCACGCCGTCGATGCGCTTGGCCCGGCCTATGTCGTCAGCGGAGGCAAGCTGTGGGCCGATCTCCTGGTCGATCAGGTCCTCGATCTGCATCTCGAGCGCATCGGAGAGCTTGTAGCCATCCGGGCCGAAGAGCTTGATGCCGTTGTCTTCGTACGGATTGTGCGAGGCGGAGATCATGACGCCGATATCGCAGCGGAGCGAGCGCGTCAGCATGGCGACGGCGGGCGTCGGTATGGGACCGAGAACGAAGGCATCGACGCCGGCGGCGGTGAAGCCGGCAACCATGGCGTTTTCCAGCATATAGCCGGAGAGCCGGGTATCCTTGCCAATCACCACGCGGTGGCGATGCGAGCCGCGGCGGAAGATCGTGCCGGCGGCAATGCCCACGCGCATGGCGAGATCAGGGGTCATGGGGAAGGCATTCGACTTGCCGCGAATTCCGTCCGTTCCGAAATAACGACGCTTCATGGGTACTCCCGAGTTCATCTCCGGCCTGTCCCGCCGGCGAGGCGCAGAACGGCGGCAGTGTCGGTACAAGTGCCACCGATCATGCGAGAATGCATGTCTCAAGGGGCTCATGCCACAAGTCAGGCCCTTCGGCACGTAAAAAAACGTGCACGATTTTTACATCCCGTTATTGAACGGCAATCAAGTGGGTCCTGAAATAATCCCCGGATATCAGGCTCAGAGCATGGAGACGGTGGAGATGACCACGTCGCGGGCCAGCCACCAGCCGCTGGCGATGCCGGCAAGAATGGCGCGTGACCGACGCGCGCGGCCGAAATTGCCCGACAGCAGGAAGTAGACGGCGCCAAACATCGCCCGGTGGGTCAGCATGAAGACATGCTTCATGCCCAGCCGCCGCTTCTGCAGCACATAGCCCATGCCGCGGGCGTAATGATACATCTTCGCAATGGAATCGGAGGTACCCAGCGCTTCCGGCTGAAAATCGTGGTGGCCTATCCAGTCCGGATCATAGCGGCCCGTGGCGCCGTTGCGGAGCAGGCCGAGGACGAGGTCGTTGATTTCGTAAGCGCCGAAGGGCGTGCCGGCACCGGGCCCAAGCCTCTCGTCGAAACCGCCTGCAGCCAGGAAGAGATCGCGGCGGATGGCGGCCATCCATTCGATCGAGGTCGACCAGACATTGTCCTCGGTAATGTCGGCCGCGGCGGGCGTATAGCGGGAGAGAACGGACTGCCCCTCCTCGTCCGCGGCGCGGCCGCCATAGAAGCCGAGGCCAGTTCCCTCGATGCCGCGCGTCACCCGCTCGATCATATCGAGCGGGTACCAACAGTCATCATCGGGGAACATCACCCATTCGCCCCGCGCCTGCACGGCTCCGCGGTTGCGGGCGGCACAGGCGCCGCGCCGCTCGATCGGCAGGTGGCGGAGGTCGAGGCGGGAGCGGAAGGGTCCGAGCACCGCATCCAGGTAACCAGGCGCGTTCTGGTCCATGATCAGGACTTCGAAATCCTGGTCCGTCTGGGCGGCCAGCGTTTCCAGAAGTTTCGACAGCTCCACCGTGCGCCCGAGCGTGGCGACCACGAGCGAGAAGCGGGGCAGAACGCCCTCGGAAGTGGATGAAATCTGCATCTGGCGTCCGCGCATACAATCGGAAACATCGGGAACGAAGGCATCATGCCCTCTCCGGTCCGTATGAGGGGTGATCATAATATATTGCACTGCACTTGGCGAGTCGCCCATCCCAAAACAAAACGGCCCCGAAGGGCCGTTTTAACGCTTGGTTAATACCGTACGGTTTTACCGCGGCTGCGGTTCGAAGCCTTCGGGCTCTTCACCGCTCGACTTCGGCGTGCCGTCGCTCTTGCTGCCGGCCTTCGGCACGGCGGAGGAACGCGGCGTGGCGCTGTCGTCGCCCTGATCGCGCGAGGGCTTCTCGCCCCGCATGATGGCGCGGATCTCTTCGCCGGTCAGCGTCTCGTATTCGAGAAGGCCTTCGGCGACGGCCACGAACTCGTCGTGCTTCTCGGTGATCACCTTGCGGGCCGTTTCATAGGCCTCATTGATCAGGCGATGCACTTCCTTGTCGATCTTCTGGGCCGTGGACTCCGAGACGTTCTTGGTCTGCGCAACGGAATGGCCGAGGAAGACTTCCTGCTGGTTCTCGCCATAGGCTACCTGGCCGAGTTCGTCGGAGAAGCCCCACTGGGTCACCATGGCCCGGGCAAGCTTGGTAGCCTGCTCGATGTCGGAAGAGGCGCCGGAGGTGATGTTCTCCTTGCCGAAGGTGATTTCTTCGGCAACGCGTCCGCCCATCATGATCGCAAGACGCGAAACCATCCACTTGTAGCTCATCGAGTAGCGGTCGCCCTCGGGAAGCTGCATGACCATGCCGAGCGCACGGCCACGGGGAATGATCGTCGCCTTGTGCAGCGGATCGGCCACGGGCACGTTCAGCGCCAGGATGGCATGACCGGCTTCGTGGTAGGCGGTCAGCTTCTTCTCGGCCTCTGTCATGGCGGAGGAGCGGCGTTCCGCACCCATCATGATCTTGTCCTTGGCGTCCTCGAACTCCTGCATGGTGACCATGCGCTTGTTGCGGCGGGCGGCCATGAGGGCGGCTTCGTTGACGAGGTTCATGAGGTCGGCACCGGAGAAACCGGGCGTTCCGCGGGCGAGAACCTTGAGGTCGACGTTCGGGGCGCGGGGCACGTTGCGCACGTGGACCTTCAGAATGCGCTCGCGGCCGACGATGTCGGGGTTCGGCACCACGACCTGGCGGTCGAAGCGGCCCGGACGCATCAGCGCGGGATCGAGAACGTCGGGGCGGTTGGTCGCGGCGATGAGGATGATGCCCTCGTTCGCCTCGAAGCCGTCCATTTCCACGAGGAGCTGGTTCAGCGTCTGCTCGCGCTCGTCATTGCCACCGCCGAGGCCTGCGCCACGATGACGGCCGACGGCATCGATTTCGTCGATGAAGATGATGCAGGGCGCGTTCTTCTTGGCCTGTTCGAACATGTCGCGCACGCGGCTTGCGCCGACGCCCACGAACATTTCCACGAAGTCGGAGCCGGAAATGGTGAAGAAGGGTACGTTCGCCTCGCCGGCCACGGAGCGGGCGAGCAGCGTCTTGCCGGTGCCGGGCGGGCCGACGAGCAGAACGCCGCGCGGAATGCGGCCGCCGAGGCGCTGGAACTTCTGCGGATCACGCAGGAATTCGACGATTTCCTCGAGGTCCTGCTTGGCTTCGTCCACGCCGGCGACGTCCTCGAAGGTCACGCGGCCATGCGCTTCCGTCAGAAGCTTGGCCTTGGACTTGCCAAAGCCCATGGCGCCGCGCGATCCACCCTGCATCTGCCGCATGAAAAACAGCCAGACGCCGAGGATCAGCAGCATCGGAAGCAGCGTGCCCAGATAGGACAGGAAGCCAGACGAGCCGTCCGTTTCCGGACGGGCTGCGATGGTGACGTTCTTGGCCTGCAGCTGCTTCATCAGGTTGTCGTCGATGACGGGCGAATAGGTGGAAAAGGCCGTGCCGTTTTCCACATAGGTGCCGAGAACCCGGTTGCCGGTCACGACGACGTCGCGCACGCGCCCCGCATCCACTTCCCGCAGAAACTGCGAGTAGGGGATGTCTCGGGAGCCCGTCTGCGCCGGTGCCGACTGGAACATGCTGAACAGAGCGATCAGCAGCAGGGCAATGATGGCCCAGAGGGCGATATTGCGGAAATTTGGGTTCATTGAACTCCCCGGTATAAAGGGTTGCCTGTTTAACAGGCCTTATCAGTGGTCCTAACATAGGTATCTCGGGGGGACTTGCCAAGGCAAGCGCCCGGCGGGCCCCGGTTTTTTGTCCCTGATACGACAATTGTTCGTAAGCGGTCCAAGGAGGGGTTTTAGAGCTACTCCGCGGCGGAATCAGGGTCTTGAACCAGAAAATCCGGGCCTACCGGCAGGGGCGGCATCGGCAGCAGGCCGAAGAGCGAGCCGAAGCATTCGGCGATGGGGAGCTCAAAAGACGGCAGGAACGCCGCATGGGCGGCAATCTGCCGCGTCAGGACGATCGATTCCCTACTCTCTTCCGGTTGCACCAGCGGCATGGCAGGCGCGGCGCGGCGGGCAATGGCCGATGGGACGCCTTCGGCCTGAAGGCGTGCGATGACATTGGCGTCCTTACCGGCAGCGCGGATCTCGACGGGCGAAGTCCAGCCGTTCCGGCAGGCATGACGGCCATCCCAGATCCCGCCTTCACCGGGGTCGAGCCTAAGCATCGGCAGGTTGCGCGTCTCGCGGTAAAGGAAGAGGCCAGCGGCCCGTCGGTCGAAGACGGTTCCGCCGAGGGTCAGGCGGTCAGGCTCATCGCTCCGGAGGAAGGCCAACACGCGTTTGCGCGCGTCGAGAGACGGAAGATGAACCTTGCCGCCGATTGCGGCGGATAGCTTGAAGAGTGCAGTCGCCGCGTCCGGCTGATCCAAAGCGGAGAGACCAGATGACGACACCCTCGCCACGGCACCGGCATGAACCGAAACGTTCTGCTCCAGCCAGGCCGCCTGGTGTCGCGCGGCCTGCAGCCGGTCATGCCCCGCGTCGGGTTCACGCAAATAAGCCTGTCCCCGCACCCGGATGCGCTCGAAGCGCGGGTTCTCGTTGCTGGGATCATCGATCCACGAAACGTCCCCGGCTTTCAGCGCCTCCCGGATCTCTGTCCTTCCCATGGAGATGAGCGGGCGGATGACCCAGACGGATCCGCCCACCAACACGGCCGGGGCCATGCCGGAGAGGCCTTCCCCCTCCCCGCGGGCGCGGCGCATGGCGATGGTCTCCGCCTGATCGTCGGCATTATGGCCGGTCACGATCACCGATGCCCCAATGCGCCGGGCTTCCCCGGCAAGAAGCCGGTAGCGGGCCTCGCGGGCCGAAGCCTGCAGCGACGGGACGTTTCCACCATGCAGCCAGCTGAGGATGGAATGGGAAACCCCGAGCGAGCGGGCGAACTCCCCTGCCCTATGCGCTTCCTCCGCAGAACCCGGGCGCAGGGCGTGATCAACGGTCACGGCATGGAGTGAATAAGGAGACCCGGCCTGCGACAGAGCCCAGAGCAGTGCCGTCGAATCGCCGCCTCCGGAATAGGCGACGAGGATGGGGCCATGACAGCGGAGTGCGGAGAGGAAGCGGGCGGCGGCGTGGATCAGCCTGCCGACTGCGGAGCTACCGGCCCCCTCGCCCGACATGGCCCGCCCCTTCCGCGGTCAGGAGCAAGCCAGCCGCTTCTGCTCGCTCGCCACCTTGTTGATCACGGTGCGCGAGGCCTTGGGGTAGCGCTTGGTGACTTCCTTCATCGTCGCGCAGGCGGCTTCGTTCTGGTCGAGCTTGGAGAGCGACATGCCGAGCTTCAGCAGCATTTCCGGTGCCTTGGGCGAGCTTCCGTAGTTCTTATGCGCCTTGAGGAAGGTCTTGGCCGCTTCGTTGTACTTGCCCTGGGAATAATAGGCCTCGCCCAGCCAGAAATTGGCGTCGGCGATCTTCTTGCCCTGCGGGTAGGTCGCGATGTAGTTCTGGAACTCGCTCTCGGCTTGCGCATAATCGCCGCCGAGCACGTGGCTGTAGGCCACCTGGTAGCTGTCCGCCTCGCCGCCCGTACCGGCGGAGGCCGTCGCGGAGCCCGCACCGTTCGCGCCATTGGTGGCGTCCGGCGCAATGGTTGCCTTTACCGGATTGCCGTTCTCGTCCATCTGGATCGAGCCGAGCTCGCCGCCCGCCGGCGCAGCACCCGAATTGGCCGCGCCCGATGGCTGCTGAATGATGTTCGCCACGTCGTCGCCGCCGCTAGCGCCGGTGCCGGTTCCTGCCCCGGCAGCGGCGGTAGCGGCGCTGTCTGCGCCGCCTGCCGGTTGTTCGATCTCGGCCTTCTTCTTGCCGCCGCCGCCCGCACCCTTTTCCAGGTCCTGGAAGCGGAATTCGTTGTCTTCCTGCGTCTTGCGCATCTGCTCCTGCATCTGCAGGAGCTGGAAGCTCATTTCCTCGATGCGGCCGTTGAGCTGGCGGACCTGCTCTTCCAGCTGTTGCACTTCCGGATCGGCGCTCTGCGCCAGAATGATGTCGCCGCCCGTGGGCGCGACCGAAAGCGGCTTCAGCGGGCCGGACCAGGCCGCAGTGACGCCCGAAAGCAAGCCGGCACCGACCACGCTTGCCATGAGAAGTTTCTTCATTTCCTCATCCCTCAATAAGGTTTGCCGATTTGTGGCACGAAGTCCGGCTCTTGCCAATGATTGGACTGCCTCATCGAAGCAGCCCGTCAGGCGGGCCTAGGACCGAAGTTCGGCCAAACTATGAAAAAGGGCGGCCCCGCCAGCGGAACCGCCCCTTTTCGAACCCTTCCCTCTCCGAGCGGAGACGGATCAGAGGCCGGCGCCGCCGAGGACGGTGACCGCGCGGCGGTTCTGCGACCAGCAGGAAATGTCGTCGCAGACGGCGACCGGCTTTTCCTTGCCGTAGGAGATCGTCTTCAGGCGCTGGGCCGGAACACCCTTGGAGACCAGGTAGTTCTTGGCAGCGGCGGCGCGGCGTGCACCGAGCGCGAGGTTGTATTCGCGGGTGCCGCGTTCGTCGGCATGGCCTTCGACGGTGATGGCATAGTTTGGATACTGTGCGAGCCACTGGGCCTGACGGTCGAGCGTCTGGGCGGCATCGGCGCGGATGGCCGTGCTGTCGGTGTCGAAGAAGATGCGGTCGCCAACGTTGACAGTGAAGTCCTGGGCAGAGCCCGGGGTTGCCGCACCGGCGCCATTCGCACCGTTCAGGCCGAGGTCGTTGGCATTGTTCGGCAGGCTGTTCTTGGATTTGCAGCCAGCGAGCGCGAGCGTCATCACCAGTGCGATCATGACCGGGTTACGGGCGAGGGTCTGCATGCGGCTCGACGCCGGGGAAGTGATGCGGCTCATTGGCCAGGTCTCCTTGCGACTTTCATTTAGCGTTGCCAGACCCTAACTTTTCTCGGTTAACGGGCGCTCAACGCACATGGTAAACATCTGGTAAAATTTACCCTGTTTTCGGCCTCTTTGCCGGAGATTACGGCAGGAAAGAGGCCGCAAGGCGGCAAAGCGCGCCATATGTGCCTGGCGCGCCCTTCACGACGATGCCGCTATTCGAGCAGCGGGGACCAGGCCGGGTCGGACGCGAAGGCCGGCGTCTTGATCACCTGCTCGTTGTAACCGGTCAGATCGATCGAATAGAGCTGCGGGCCACCGGCGCCGGCTGCCTGGCGGAAGAACATCAGCACGCGGCCATTCGGCGCCCAGGTCGGGCCTTCATTGTGGAAGCCGGTGGTGAGGATGCGCTCGCCCGAACCGTCCGGCTTCATCACGCCGATCGAGAACTTGCCGCCGGACTGCTTGGTGAAGGCGATGAGATCGCCGCGCGGGGACCAGACCGGTGTGGAATAGGAGCCGTCGCCGAAGGAAATGCGGGTCTGGCCGGAGCCATCGGCATTCATGACGTAGAGCTGCTGCTTGCCGCCGCGGTCACTTTCGAACACGATCCGGTTGCCGTCGGGCGCGTAGGAGGGCGAGGTGTCGATCGCTGCGGTGGAGGTGAGCCGCGTGGTCGTGCGCGAGCGCAGGTCCATGGTGTAGATGTTGGCATTGCCTTCCTGCTGCAGGCTCATGATGACCCGCTGGCCATCCGGCGAGAAGCGCGGGGAGAAGGTCATGCCGGGGAAGTTGCCCACCATTTCACGCTGTCCGGTTTCCAGCTGCAGCAGGTAGACGCGCGGCTGGTTGTTCTCGAACGACATGTAGGTGATTTCCTGCTTGCTCGGCGAGAAGCGGGGCGTCAGCACGATGTCCTTGGAGCTTGTCAGCGTGCGGACGTTGAAGCCGTCCTGGTCCATGATCGCGAGCTGGCGCTTGCGGTCGGTCTTCGGGCCGGATTCGGAAACGAACACCACGCGGGTATCGAAATAGCCGTCTTCGCCGGTGATCTGCTTGTAGATCGCGTCCGCAATGATATGCGCGACACGGCGCCAGTTCTCCGGCTGGGTAAAGAACTGCTGGCCGGTCATCTGCGAGCCGCCGAACGTATCCCAGAGGCGGAACTCGGCGCGCAGGCGCCCGTCGCCTTCCTGCGTCACGCGGCCGGTCACGAGCGCCTGTGCGTTGATCGCCTTCCAGTCCTCGAAACGGGGCTGCTGGTCGGGGTTCGAGATCTTCTCGATGAAGGCGTTCTTGTCGATGGGCGCGAAAAGGCCCGAGCGCTGCAGGTCCGCCGCGACGACCGCGGAGATCTGGGCGCCCAGATTGCCGTTCGACATGAAATCCGAAATCGCGATCGGCAGGGGTTCCGCGCGGCCGCCATTGATCACGATCCGCACCGCAGCATTGGCCGAGGAAATCGCCACGACCACGACGGCAACCGCCATCACGATCCTTTTGAACATCAGTTTCATCATCACCATTCAGCCTTTCAGCTTCTCAAATCGTGCCTGAATGCGCCGGCAACCCTCGAGGTCACCGTCGCCACGTTCCCGCCTCTTGCCTTTTCAGGCCGGGGCCAGCGGGCGCTCCCCTTGATTGGTCGGCCCGGTCAGCCGCCGACATCAGCGGCGGTCATCTGGACGCTCACGTCCTTCCAGTTGTCATACTTTTCCGGCGGCAGGCCCTGGAAAGGCAGTGCCTTGCGGATGGCGCGCTTGGCGGCCGAAAGCAGCGCATTCTGCGTGCTTGGCGGACCGCCAGATGCCTCCGCATCGATCTCGCCCACCAGATTGCCGCTCTCGTCGAGGCTGAACTTCAGCTCGATCACCACCTCGTCGGCACCTTCGAGACCGGCGGTGAAGGTCCACTGCTTGGCGATCTGGCCGCGCAGGCCGTCGAGTTCCGACTGCGAGAGCGTCTGCCCGCCCGTCGTCTTCTTCGCGCCGAAGGCCTTCTCGCCGGTCGAGCGCTTGGCGCCCGTGCCGGCCGAATCCGTCTTGTTCAGGAGGTTCGCGATCTCGTCGGCGTTGAAGTCGGACTTCTGCGAGGCCTGCGACTTCGCCTTCTCCTGCTTCTTCTCCGCCTTCTTCTTGTCCGAGCTCGTGTCCTTCTTGGCCTCGACCGGCTTTTCGTCCTTCGGCTTTTCCTCGGGCTTCTTCTCTTCCTTCGGCTTCTCGGCGGCGGGTTTCGGGGCCGGCACCGGCACGTCCTCAGGCAGCGCCTGCTCGTCGGGCTTCTGCTCGACCGGCTTTTCCTCGGGCTTCTGTTCCTCGGGCTTGGGCGGCGTGGGGGTAGGCGTCGGCTCCGGCTTGGGCTCGGGCTTCTGCTCGGCCACGTCCGTCTCTTCCTTGACGACGTCCTTCACCTCGTTCGGCTTGTCGACCGGTTCCGGCGTCGGCTTCTCGGTCGGCTTCGGGGCCGCCGCCGCTTCCATGTTGGACGGCTTCTCGATCGGCTTCGGCGCGCTCTTCAGGTCGATGTCGTTGTCGCCGATGTTCTCGGCGTCCTTGGTTGTCTCCGGCCGCTTGGTCGGAACGGGGGCGGACTTTTCCTTCTTCGGCGCATCCTTGTCGCCCTGCTGCACCTGGGTCATGTCGGAGATCGGCACGAGATCCACCGGCAGCGCCTCGGAATTGGCCATGTCGAATTCTGTCTCTTATACACATCTGACGCTGCCGACGAC
>CAMFHT010000092.1 GCA_945952245.1 uncultured Rhizobium sp.
CGGCTGCAGGACGGTGTACTGCATTTCACCCTTCTTGATCGCTTCGACGGCATCCGGAGAACCGTCGAAACCGCCGACCTTGACCTTGTCCAGCTTGCCGGCTTCCTTCAGCGCGGCGATCGCGCCGAGGGCCATTTCGTCATTGCCGGAGATCACGCCGATGATGTCGGGGTTTGCCTGCAGCATGGACTGCATCTTGTCGTGACCCTTGGTGCGGTCCCAGTCAGCCACTTCCTTGGCTGCCTTCACGAGATCCGGGTACTGGGTCAGAACGGTTTCATAGCCGTTGGAGCGGGTTGCGGCATTGTTGTCAGCCGGGTTGCCGAAGAGTTCGGCATACTTGCCGGACTGGCCGACGGCTTCGACCCACTGCGTTGCACCGATGGCCGCACCCTGGGCATTGTTCGAAACCAGCTGCGCCTTGGCGAGGCCTTCCTGGTTGATTTCGGCGTTCACGAGGAAGACGGGGATATTGGCGGCAATCGCCTTCTTCACGGCGCCGACGGAACCGTCAGCGTTTGCCGGGTCGAGGATGATCGCAACCGACTTGTTGGTGATCGCCGTGTCGATCAGGGTCGACTCGGTGTTGGTATCGCCCTTGTGGGCGCCGACGGAGGCCGTGTAGCCAAGCTTTTCGGCGGTTGCCTTGGCAACATTGCCTTCGGTCAGCCAGTAGGGGTTTGCCGGATCGTTGACGATGATCGAGATCAGGCCGTCGGCCCACGCCGAGCTTGCGAACATCGAGGCTGCGGCGGCAGCGGCGAGCAGGATCGTTCTGGACTTGTTGAACATTTCAGTCTCTCTCCCATTTGATGAGCTTGGTTGGTGCCGGTCACCCGGCGGTGCTTTCCGCAGCTGGCTCGCCTTGATCGTCGATCGGCCTTTGGCGGAGAAGGTCGTCAGGCTGCCGTCAGGATTTCTTTGCCCCGCGGCTGCCGTATTGGATGCTGTTGAGCAGGACGGCGAGCACGATGACCGCGCCGGTGAACACCGTCTGCCAGTAGGAGGACACGCCGATGATCACGAGGCCGTCCGAAAGGAACCCGATCACGAAGGCGCCGAGCATGGTGCCGCCGATCGTGCCGCGGCCGCCGGTCAGTGCCGCACCGCCGATGACGACGGCTGCGATGGCCGTCAGTTCATAGGTCGTGCCCGCGGTGGGGCCGGCGGAGGTGAGCTGAGAGGAGAGCACGAGGCCGGCAATCGCGGCGCAGATGCCGGAGAGCACGTAGACGGTGATCTTCACCCGCTTGACCGGCACGCCCGAAAGATCCGCCGCGCGTTCATTGCCGCCGGAGGCATAGAGCCAGCGGCCGAAGGCGGACTTGGACAGCATGATGCCGCAGAGGATCGCGAGCGTCGCGAGCACCAGCACGCCGATCGGCACGTTGAACAACCGGTTGAAGCCCAGCCAGTCGAAGCCGGTATTGCCGAGAGCCGGGTCACCCGACAGGTTGTTGAAGGTCAGGCCGTTGGTCATCAGCAGCGCAAACCCGCGGGCGCAGTAGAGCACGCCAAGCGTCGCCACGAAGGCCGGCACCTTGAGATAGGCGATCAGCACGCCGTTGACGGCGCCGATGAACGCTCCGAGCGTCAGCGTGATCACCACCACCGCCCAGACCGGCGGATAGAGGATGACGCCGAAGTAATTGAGCGTCGCACCCTTCATGAAATAGCCGGCGACGACGCCGCACAGCCCGAGGGTGGAGCCGACCGAGAGGTCGATGCCGCCGTTCAGGATCACCAGCAGCATGCCGATCGCGAGCAGGCCGTAGATCGCCACGTGCGAGGCCATGATCAGGAAGTTCGCCAGCGTGAAATAATGCGGCGACAGGAAGGAAAAGACCGCGATGATGACGATCAGCGCGAAGAAGGCGCGCCCTTCGAGGATCAGGTTGACGAGGTCGAACTTCCGCTTTGCAGAACCTGGGCTCGTGGTTTTTTCTGTTGTGTTGGTGACTGACATGATCAGCGCTCCATGATTCCAGGCTTAGTGTGCGACCACGGACTCGCCCGAGGCGGCCATGATCTTTTCTTTGGTGGTGTCGGAAGTGAATTCCGCCGAGATCTTGCCGCGCCGCATGACGATGATGCGGTGGGCGATGGACAGGCATTCGCCGACTTCGGAGGTGGAGTAGACGACGGCGAGGCCGGTCCTTGCGCGCTCGGCCAAGAGCTTGAACACTTCCGACTTCGCGCCAATGTCGATGCCGCGGCTCGGCTCGTCGAGCAGGATTACGTCCGGTTCGGTCGCCAGCATCTTGCCGATGACCACTTTCTGCTGATTGCCGCCGGAGAGCGAACCGATCGGTGCGCCGCCGCCATCGGTCTTGATGTGAACCTTGCGGATCGACTGGTCTATGATCGCCTGCTCTGCCTTCTTCGAGGTGAAGAACCCCTTCACGAAGGCGCCGATCGAGGCGAGCGAGAGATTTCGGCCAACGGTCATGGTCTGTACGAGGCCGTCACGCTGCCGGTCTTCCGGCACCAGCACGAGACCCTGGTTGATGCGGTCGGCGATCGAGAGCCTGGAGACGTCACGGCCCTTGAACAGGATGCGGCCGCTCGAGGCGGAAAGACGGCCGGCAATCGTCTCCAGCATTTCGGTGCGGCCGGCGCCCATGAGGCCGTAGATGCAGACGACTTCCCCGGCGCGCACGGTGAGCGACATGTTGTCGACCACGTTATAACCCGCGCCGCCCGCAGCCGGCACGCAGAGGTTCTCGACCGAAAGGGCGACATCGCCGAACGCGTAGCCCGTCGGCGGCGCGCCGAGATCGAAATTCTCGCCCACCATGTTGCGGACGATCCATTCCAGATCGATGTCCTTGCGCTCCGCAAATGCGGTCATGTTGCCGTCCCTGAGGACGACGGCGTGGTTGGTGATCTGCAGCGCCTCTTCGAGGTGGTGCGAGATATAGACGATCGAGACGCCCTTGGCCTTCAGATCGCGGATGACCTTGAACAGGACCTCCACCTCGGTGGCGCTGAGCGCCGAGGTCGGCTCGTCCATGATCAGGATGCGGGAGTTGATGGAAAGCGCGCGGGCGATCTCCACGATCTGCTGCTGCCCGAGGCGAAGATCCTCGACCAGCGTCAGCGGATCGATGTTCTCCTCGAGTTCTTCCATGAGGGCACGGGTCTGGCGCTCCTCTTCCGCGAAATCCACGCCGGCGGACGTCATGATCTCGCGGCCCATGAAGATATTGTCGCGCACGTTCATGTTCGGCGCGAGCGAGAGCTCCTGGTGGATGATGGAAATGCCGCGGTTGCGGGCATCGGTCGAAGAGGCAAAGCTGACCGGCTGGCCGTCCAGGATGATTTCGCCCGAAGTCGGCTGGACGACGCCCGAGAGGATCTTCATCAGCGTCGATTTGCCGGCGCCGTTCTCGCCGAACAGCGTCGTCACCTGGCCGCGGTGCACCTCGAAGTTCACGCCCTTCAACGCATGCACGCTGCCATACGACTTTGCAATGTTCCGGGCGGCGAGCACCACCTCGCCATCAGCGCGGGTGTCTTTGGCGGCCATGCTCATTGGACTTTCACCTTGGCGGGCGTGATCATCCAGCCCTTGGGATTGATGAGCTTGAACACACCAGTGATTTCCACCGTCTTGCCGGTCAGCGCCGCCGGGTCGATGTTGGCGAGCTCCTGCTTCTTCATCTCGTTGTTGATGGCGGAGCCGGCGTCCTGGTACTCGATCTGGTTCTTGAACTGGCCGAACTCGATCGTACCGGTCGCGTCGCGCAGATCCGTGCCGTTGATGGCGGGGCCCGTCTGGACGCGCACCACGATGTCCGGCGCCAAGCCTTCGACCTGCACGACGTGCATGTTGCCCTTGCGCTCGCCGACGACACCCTTGATCGTGACGGGCATGACAGGGCCGACGCTGGTCGCGACGCCGTATTTCTTCGCAGCAGCGGCCTTGTCGGCAGCGATGGCTGCGGCAAGCTCGGCAGCGGGCACGGCGCGCTTCAGTATGTCTTCCTGCACCTTGGGGAAATGTTCAGCACCATAGCTCTCCTTGGAGAAAGCGGCCTGGCGCTGGTCGTTCTCGGAGCCGATCTTCACGACGGTGGTGTCGAGCGCCATGGCCGCAAGCACGACGACGGCAGCGGCGGCTGAAAGAAGCACGCGGCGCGTCAGAAATCGCGGCGATTGAGGGATCGTATCGGCGGGAGCGCTCATGGTGATGAACCTCGGACTGGTCTCGGCCCGTGAGGGCGTGAGGAGATGTGGATGATTGGAAGCCGCCGCATGCCGGAAGCTCTTCAGGCTTCCCCCGCGCTGCGCCGGCCCTTCGACGGTGATGACGGGCGGCGATCGAGGCTCAGGTCTCGGGCGGTCCAGCCCGGAATGGTGCGACTGCACGGATGCTTGCAGGGAGCGGTCTATGGGACATGCAGGATCCTCCATCCTTGCCTGGCTTCCGCGACCGGCGATCTCCTCCCGCCCGTCCGGTGCCACCTCTCGCTGCACTGCAGCGTGATAGGTCTGTGTTATGAACACAATGAAGCATGGTATAAAACCAAAAGCCTGTCAATCAGCCCCCGCTTTCAAAATGGTGAAATTAAATTACCCAAAGCAGATTTTTTTCAGATTTGGGGCATCCCTCTTTGTCATCGTTCATCTTGCTTATGGTCGTCTGATGCGAGCGTGGTGTGGTATGGATACAGGATGAAATCACTCGATTTTTTGATTTAAGTATCTGATGTGTAATTATAAATTTCTACGTTTGACTTACGGTTCTGCTCGCTGTCTACCGAAGTGCGTCCTTTTCGGCGGCCTTGAAGAGCGCAGGCTCGCGCCAATTCGACAGAATGTAAAAAAATTCTGCGCGAGTAATAAATTTCGTTCACAAAGCGATTTTTGTGCGATATATATCATGATGGCAAACGCGGGGAGGATCTGCGTAATCTCGCCGGCAATGCCGCCTTTGATTGAGAGTGCGGCATCGGGCGAGGCCGGGAGGATAGCGATGACCGAATTTGCATCACGGATGAGAGGTATGCGCCATGCGTGACGGAGCCGATATCATCATCGGCATCGACGCCGGCACGTCTGTCATCAAGGCGGTGGCCTTCACGCTCTCCGGCAGGCAGATAGCCAGCTCCTCTACCCGCAACACCTATTTGACCGGCGACGACGGCTCTGCCACCCAGTCGCTGGAGCAGACCTGGCGCGATTGCGTCACGGCCTTGCGTGGCCTCGCCGCCAAGGTCGAGGATCTCCCAAGACGGACCGCCGGTATGGCGGTGACCGCCCAGGGCGACGGAACATGGCTGGTGGGGCGCGACAACCGCCCCGTCGGCGATGCCTGGCTCTGGCTCGATGCGCGTGCGGCTCCCACGGTCCGGCGGCTGGCCGCGGGCCCGGGGAACCGCGCCCGCTTCGAGGCTACGGGAACGGGCCTCAACACCTGCCAGCAGGGCACACAGATGGCGCATATGGATCGCCATCACAAGGAGCTGCTGGATCACGCGGGTGTCGCCCTGCATTGCAAGGACTGGCTTTACCTGAACCTGACCGGCGTACGCGCGACCGATCCTTCCGAGGCGAGCTTCACCTTCGGCAATTTCCGGAACCGTCAGTACGACGAGACCGCGATCGAGGCGCTGGGTCTCGGCCATCGCCGCGCGCTCCTTCCGGAGATTATCGACGGCACCATGGTCACCCACGGCCTGACGCGCGAGGCCGCAGCCGCGACGGGGCTTCTGGAGGGCACGCCGATCTCGCTCGGCTATGTGGACATGGTGATGACGGCGCTCGGCGCGGGCGTGCGCACCGGCGGCGGCAATAATGCACTGTCCACGATCGGCTCGACGGGTGTTCATACCCGTGCCAAGGACGTGGCGGACGTGCAACTCAATGCCGAAGGCACGGGTTACGTCATCTGTCTGCCGGTGCCGGGCGTCGTGACACAGGTGCAGACCAATATGAGCGCGACGCTCAACATCGACTGGGCGCTCTCGCTCGCGGCAGGGCTGATGGCGGAGGCTGGCAATGAGCCGAGCCATGCCGACCTCGTCGCCAGGATCGATGGCTGGCTTGCCAGCGCGAAGCCGAGCGGCATCATCTATCATCCTTACATTTCCGAAGCCGGCGAGCGCGGGCCCTTCGTCAATGCGGATGCACGCGCGGGCTTCCTCGGACTTTCCATGCGTCACCGGTTCCCGGATCTGCTTCGAGCCGTGGTCGAAGGACTGGGGCTTGCGACCCGCGATTGCTATGCGGCCATGGGCGAAATGCCGGGCGAGTTGAGGCTGACCGGCGGGGCCGCACGTTCGCGCGCGCTGCGCGGCATGCTGTCCGCTGCCGTGGATGCGCCGGTGCGCATTTCCGCCCGCGAGGAAGCGGGTGCAGCCGGTGCCGCCATGATGTCGGCGGTGGCGATCGGTGCCTATGAGAGCATGGATGCCTGCATTGCGGACTGGGTCACGCCGCTTCTCGGCGAGGCCGAGGCGCCGGATGCGGTGCTCGCCAAGCGGTTTGGCCGCCTCTATCCCGCCTATGTAGAGGCACGCAAGGTGCTTCCCCCAGTCTGGGAAGCGCTGGTGGAAGAGCAGGCGCGGTACGTGCCGGGCGCCTGAGGATCTGAAGTTAAGAGACGATACCGGGTGCAGGTTCGGTGCACCCAAGGGAGTGTGAAATGACGGATACGGGCATGGTCGACATTTTCGTGATCGGCGGCGGCATCAACGGCGCGGGCATTGCGCGCGATGCGGCTGGCCGTGGTCTTTCTGTCATCCTCTGCGAGAAGGACGACCTGGCGCAGGGCACCTCATCGCGCTCCGGCAAGCTCGTTCATGGCGGGCTGCGCTATCTCGAATATTACGAGTTCCGGCTGGTGCGCGAAGCCCTAATCGAGCGCGAGGTGCTGCTGAATTCCGCAAGCCACATCATCTGGCCCATGCGCTTCGTCCTCCCGCACAGCCCGCAGGACCGTCCGGCCTGGCTCGTCCGGCTGGGCCTCTTCCTCTACGATCACCTTGGCGGCCGCAAGAAGCTGCCGGGCACTCGCTCGCTCGACCTCACCCGCGATCCCGAGGGTGCGCCGATTATGGATCAGTATACCAGAGGGTTCGAATATTCCGACTGCTGGGTGGACGATGCCCGTCTCGTGGTGCTGAACGCGCTTGATGCCGCAGAAAAGGGGGCACGCGTGCTGACGCGCACCGCCTGCACCAGCGCCCGCCGCGAGAACGGCGCCTGGACGGTGACCATGCGCAACACCGTAACCGGCGCCGTCGAGACGGTCCGTGCGAAAGTGCTCGTCAATGCCGGCGGCCCCTGGGTCTCCGATATCGTCGGCCGCGTTGCCGGCTCGAACAGCAGCCGCAAGGTCCGCCTCGTCAAGGGCAGCCACATCATCGTGCCGAAGTTCTGGGAGGGCCAGCAGGCCTATCTGGTTCAGAACCACGACAAGCGCGTGATCTTCATCAACCCCTACGAGGGCGACAAGGCGCTGATCGGCACGACGGACATTCCCTATGAGGGCCGGGCCGAGGACGTGAGCGCCGACGAGACCGAGATCGATTACCTGATCGCCGCCGTCAACCGCTACTTCAAGCAGAAGCTCTGCCGAAGCGACGTGATCACCTCCTTCTCCGGCGTCCGCCCGCTGTTCGACGACGGCAAGGGCAATCCTTCCGCCGTCACCCGCGACTATGTCTTCGACCTCGACGAGACCGGTGGTGCGCCCATGCTCAACGTCTTCGGGGGCAAGATCACCACGTTCCGCAAGCTCTCCGAACATGCACTGCAGAAGATTGCCGGCTTCTTCCCGAAGATGGGCGGAGACTGGACGCGAGAAGGCGTGCTTCCAGGCGGCGAGATCAAGGATGCCGACTTCGTGGCCTATACGGACCGGTTGCGCGGGCTCTATCCCTGGATGCCGCGCCAACTGCTCATGCATTACGGCCGGCTCTATGGCGCGCGCACCGAAAAGCTCGTTGGCGCCGCCAAGGGGCTCGAAGCACTCGGCCGTCATTTCGGCGGCGAACTCTACGAGGCTGAG
This sequence comes from uncultured Rhizobium sp., assembly GCA_945952245.1. Taxonomy (GTDB): domain Bacteria; phylum Pseudomonadota; class Alphaproteobacteria; order Rhizobiales; family Rhizobiaceae; genus Gellertiella. The sequence continues at coordinate 8,018 of CAMFHT010000092.1, forward strand.
GCCCGCTATCTGGTCGCCACCGAATGGGCGCAGACCGCCGAAGACGTGCTGACCCGCCGCACCAAGCACTACCTGCATCTGACGGATGCGGAAAAGGCGGCCTTTACATCCTGGTTCGAAACCGAACTGGCAGCAGCGGCCTGAGCCCGGAGAAGAACATCATGAGCCTCACCCTTTCGCTGAACACCAATCCGCTGGTGAACCGCTTCGCCGAGCCGGCCGATCTCGTGCAGACCGTGGCGCGGGACCTGAAGATCCGTGACCTGCAGCTGACCCATGAATTCATCAATCCGAGCTGGCAGGCCCCGGTCATCCGCAGGCTGACGCGGGACATGGACCTGGCGCTCGAGCGCACCGGTGTCCGCGTCACCTCCGGCATGACCGGCCCCTATGGTCGCCTCAACCACTTCGGTCATCCGGATAAGGATGTCCGCCGTTACTACGTCGACTGGTTCAAGACCTTCGCCGACATCATCGGCGATCTCGGCGGCTCCTCCGTCGGAACCCAGTTCGCGATCTTCACCTACAAGGATTACGACGACCCAGCTCGCCGCGAAGAGCTGATTGAGATCGCCATCGACTGCTGGGCGGATGTTGCCGAACATGCCAAGGGCGCCGGCCTGAAATACGTGTTCTGGGAGCCGATGAGCATCGGCCGCGAGTTCGGCGAGACGATTGCCGAATGCATGAAGCTGCAGGACCGGCTGACGGCTGCCGGCATGGCGATCCCCATGTGGATGATGGCGGACATCGACCATGGCGACGTGACCTCAAACAATCCGGACGATTTCGACCCCTATGCCTGGGCGCGGGCGGTGCCGAAAGTGTCGCCGATCATACACATCAAGCAGAGCCTGATGGACAAGGGCGGTCACCGCCCCTTCACCGCCGAGTTCAACGCCAAGGGCCGCATCCATCCGGAACCGCTGCTCAAGGCCTTCGCGGAAGGTGGCGCCGTCGACAACGAGATCTGCCTGGAGCTTTCCTTCAAGGAGCGCGAACCGAACGACCGGCAGGTCATTCCGCAGATCGCCGAAAGCATTGCGTTCTGGGCTCCCTACATCGATACCGGTGCGGGGGATTTGAAAATCTGACGATCCATGTCAAAAAGCGCGACGCACCGCGGCGCGCTTGTGATAGCCGTGTCCGGTCATGGAGTGCTCCCGGCATTCCAGCCCATTGATTTGCGTATCGTGACACCGGACCCTCTCCGGCCCGTTCACGATGCGCCGGAGGAAAACATGGCGCTTGGCTCTTTCGTCTTTCAAACGGCAACGGAAATCGTCTTCGGCCGCGGCAAGGCCGTGGAAGCGGCGCCCCGGGCAGCAGCCTTCGGGCGCAGCGTCCTTCTCGTGCATGGCTCCAACCCGGAACGCACCGATTGGCTTGCGGACGACCTTGCCCGCCATGGACTTGCCGTCACGCGCTTCGCCGTCGCCTCCGAGCCGGACATGGCGCTGATCGAAGCGGGCATTGCCGCTGCGCGCGAGGCTGGCGTCGATATCATCGTCGCTGCCGGTGGCGGTTCCGTGATGGATGCCGGCAAGGCGATCGCCGCGCTGGTGCCCGCCAAGGGGCCCGTGATCGATTACCTGGAAGTGGTCGGCAGCGGCCGTCGCCTCGAAGCCTATCCGCTGCCGTTCATCGCGCTGCCCACGACGTCGGGCACAGGCGCGGAGGTGACCAAGAACGCCGTGATCGGCGTGCCTGAGCATCGCCGCAAAGTCAGCCTTCGCGATCCGCGCATGCTGGCGGATGCGGCGATCATCGATCCGGCGCTGACCGACTTCAGCCCGCGTCGGGTCACGCTCGAATCCGGCCTCGATGCGGTGACGCAGCTGATAGAACCCTATATCTGCAACCGCGCCACCGTCATGACCGACGCGCTCTGCCGCGATGCCTTGCCGAAGGGGCTTTCGGCGCTCCGCACGCTGCTCGAACAGGAGGATGCCGATGCCCGTGATGCGCTCGCCTGGGCAAGCCTCTGTGGCGGGCTGGCGCTCGCCAATGCAGGCCTCGGCGTGGTGCACGGCCTTGCCGGCCCGCTCGGCGGCCTGCGCGATGCGGCACATGGGGCGATCTGCGGCACGCTTCTTCCCTATGCGCTCGCTGCAAACCGGGACGCGGTGACCGAACCCGAACATCATCGCCGGCTCGAGGAAGTCCTTGGCTGGATCGGCGCCGCCTTCGGCACCACTTCGGGCAAGGCTCTCTCGGCGCTCGCCAACTGGTCGCGTGCCAACGGGCTGCAGACGCTCGGCGGCATGGGCTTCACCGCCGCCGATCGCAATGCCGCTGCAGAAGCGGCGGCAACGTCCTCATCCATGAAGGCCAATCCGGTGCCGCTTGATCACGCCACGCTGATTGCCATCCTGGAAGCGGCGAGCTGAAGGCAGGCCGGGACCATAGGGATGACACCATGAACGAGAGGCTGCAGGTCATCGAAACCGACGAATCGCTCGCGATCCGCGCCGCATGGCTGCATTACGTCGGAGGGCTGACGCAGGCGGCGGTCGCCAAGCGGCTCGGCCTGCCATCGGTTAAGGCACACCGGCTGATCGCCCGCGCGGTTGCCGACGGCATGGTGAAGGTCACGATCGATGGCGACATCGTCGGCTGCGTCATGCTGGAAAACCGGCTCTCCGACCGCTACGGCCTCGATTATTGCGAGGTGGCGCCGGACCTCGGTGAAGAGGGTATGCCGCTCCGTACGCTTGGCCATGCCGGCGCCGGCTACCTGAAGCGCGAGATCGAGCGCGGCGAAGCCAAGGTCATCGGCCTCGGCCATGGCCGCACGCTTGCCGTTGCCGTCCAGCACATGCCGCGGCTCTCCGCTGCCGATACGTCCTTCGTTTCGCTGCTCGGTGGCCTGACGCGCAATTACTCCGTCAACCCGCACGACGTGATGCACCGCATCGCGGAAAAGACCGGGGCCCTTTCCTATGTCATGCCTGTCCCCTTCTTCGCCAATACGGCGGAGGACCGTGAAGTGCTGCTCGCGCAGAAGGGTGTGGAGGAAGTGTTCGCCATGGCGAACCATGCGGATCTCAAGGTGGTCGGCATCGGCACCGTGGAGGCAGATGCGCAGCTCGTCGCCTCCGGCATGATCGAGCCCAAGGAGATCAAGGCGATCTCAAGGGATGGCGGGGTGGGCGAACTGCTCGGCCACTTCTTCGACAGCAGCGGCCGCCTGCTCGAAACCTCTCTGACCGCCCGCACGCTCTCGGTGTCCTTCACCAGCAAGGAACAGGACCGGATCGTGGCCATTGCCGGTGGTGCCGCCAAGGTGCAGGCGATCCATGCCGTGCTCGAAAGCCGCAAGCTCAGCGGACTGATCACCGACGAGCGGACGGCGAAGGCCCTGCTCGGCGAAGCCTGACACGAATTGAAAAGGGCGCCTTGCGGCGCCCTTTCGGTATTACTTGGCCGTCAGAGCCTTGGCCCGGGCGATGATGGCGTCCTTCGTGATGCCGAAGTGGGCGTAGAGCTCGTTGGCGGGGCCCGATGCACCGAAACCCTCCATGCCGATCACATTCTCCGCCGAGCCGACAAATCGTTCCCATCCGAACTTGCCTGCCGCCTCGACCGCAATGCGCGGCGCCTGCCCGAGGACTTCCTCGCGATAGGTCTGGGGCTGCTTGCCGAAGAGTTCCCAGCTCGGCATGGACACGACGGCGACGCCCAGGCCATCCTTCGCCAGCGTTTCCGCGGCTTCCACCGCGAGCGAGACTTCCGTGCCCGTCGCGATCAGCGTCAGGTCCCTGCTCTCGCCGAAGGAGCGGATCACGTAGGCGCCCTTGGCCGACAGGTTCTCGTCGCCGGCTTCGAGGCGCAGCTGCGGCACGTCCTGACGGGACAGCGCGAGAAGCGAGGGCGTCTTGCGGCTCCGTACCGCGATATCCCAGCATTCCAGCGTTTCCACGACGTCTGCAGGGCGGAAGACATGGAGGTTCGGCATGGCGCGAAGTGCTGCCAGATGCTCGACCGGCTGGTGAGTCGGACCATCCTCCCCGAGACCGATGGAGTCATGGGTCATGACGTAGATCGTGCCGATCTCCATCAGCGCCGAAAGGCGGATCGCGTTGCGGGCATAGTCGGAGAAGACGAGGAAGGTGCCGCCGAAGGGTATGATGCCGCCATGGGCGTTCATGCCGTTCATCGCCGCTGCCATGCCGAATTCGCGTACGCCATAACCGATGTACCGGCCGGGCTCCTCCGGCGTGTACTGCTTGTCGACGCCCTTCGCCTTGGTGAGGTTCGAATGGGTAAGGTCCGCCGAACCGCCGACCATGTCCGGCACCACGGGAGCAAGCACGCCGATCGCCATCTGGCTGGCCTTGCGGGTCGCGACCTTCTGGGGCGCGGCGAACAGGCTGTCGCGCGCGGCCTTGACGGCGGTGTCATAGCCCGCCGGAAGCTCCTTCTTCATGCGGCGTTCGAACTCGCCGCGCAGGCCGGCATCGGCGGAGGCAAGACGCTTTTCCCAGGCCTCACGGTCAGCCTTGCTGCGGCTGCCGGCTTCCAGCCACGGTGCGGAAAGAGCGGCGGGAATCTCGAAGCGATCCCACGGCCAGCCGAGTATGGCTCGGGTGCCGGCGAGTGC
>CAMFHT010000093.1 GCA_945952245.1 uncultured Rhizobium sp.
GCCTTGATGTTCACGGCCTTCGGGCCCTTGCCCATGCGATCCGGCTCGGTGTCGAAGGAGACGACCTGACCGTCGCGCAGCGTCTGGATGCCAGAAGCCTGCAGGGCGGAGATGTGAACGAACACGTCCTTGGCGCCGCCTTCCGGCGTGATGAAGCCAAAGCCCTTGTCCTGGTTGAAGAATTTTACGGTGCCTTTCATGGGATCAGTCCTTATACCCCGGTGTTAGTCTGTTGCCCCGACACGAACGGCGTTCCGCGGCAGAGCGTTTTCATGGCCGGCGCAGTCGCGCAGTTTGGCCGGTCGAGTGTCAGGATGCGGGGAAAGAACATCAAACGCCGGGCTTAAGGCACCGGCAGCCCGCGCCTGCTTGTGGCAGCACGAGCTCGTCTAGGAAGTCCAGTCTCCGGGATCGTAATGCCCGAACGCGCTATCAGTGCCTGAATTCGCGGAAAAAGGCAAGCCGGCAACCAGAGGCTTTGGCACATGCGCCCAAAAACGGACCAGGCGTGTATCGAAACGGGAATTCTACCCTGTTTGCCGAACGAAAACGGCGCCCGCGAGGGGCGCCGTCTGCATAGCGTTCATGAAATAGAGGCTCAGCTGAACCGCCCGGAAGCGTGGGCGAGCATGGTATAAACCTTGCCCGTGTCCGAGGTCAGGTAGGACTGGGTAATCGTCTTGTCGCGGTCGGTGCGGGCAACATCGCCGAGCAGCTTCTCGAAGTCGGCGATGTAGCGGTCGACGGCGGTTCGGAATTCGGGCTCGCGCTCGTACTTCCGCTTGATGTCGTCGAAGGTCTGCTGGCCCTTCAGCGTGTAGAGCCGGCGGGTGAAGACATCCCGCTCGCCGCGCTGGTAACGCCGCCAGAGATCGACCGAGGCATCGTGGTCGATGGCGCGGGCGATATCGACGGACAGCGAGTTCAGCGATTCCACCATATGCCGCGGGTTGCGCGGATCCTGGGCGCGGGGTGCCGATGCTTCCATGACTGGCCGAGCGGCAGGCGCAACCGGCGGGCGCGGGGCGGGCTGCTGCGCCTGCGGAGCCTGTGCAGCCTCGTCGCGCGAGGCGCCGCGAAGCAGGTCGCTGATCCAGCCGCCACCTTCGCCGCGTTGTTCCGGAGCCTGCTCCGGACGGGCGCGCTCGCGAATCTCCGGTCTCTCGGCGCGGGTCTCCCGTATTTCAGGTTGGGCCTCCCGGCGCTGTTCGCGCGGGACTTCGCGCACGGGCTCCGGCATCACGTCCCGCACCGGCTCGCGGCGGGGCTCCGGCGCGCGGGCCGGCGGCTGCGGGGCAGGTGCGCGCTCGATCGGCAGGCTGCCGCGCATGCCGACGTCGTCGGACAGGACGGAAGCCGGCTGTGGCTGAGGCTGCGGGCGCGGGGCGGGCTGGGCGCTCGCCATGGCGCGCATGGACTGGTCGGATACCTCGAACTGACGGGTAGACTTGCCGACGATCTGCGAGATGTCCTGCAGGGCCTTGATCTGCTCGGCCACGGCGCGGCGCATGGCGGCCGCGCTTTCCTTGGCTTCTTCCGGCAGATCGAAGGCGCCGCGCTTCAGCTCGCTGCGCGTCATGTCCAGTTCCTTGCGGATCTCGGTGGCCGAGCGGCGGATCTCCTCCGTCGCACCGTCGAAGCGGGAAACCGCCTCTTCCACTGCCTGGCGCAGCGCATCGCGCATCGCCGTTGCGGCCGTGCCGGACTTACGCGCCGAGTTGTCCATCAGCTGCTCGAGCTCGGAAAGCGAACCGTTGAGGCTGGTGAGCATGCGCTCGGACAGGCCCTGGGCGCGCTTTTCGGCTTCGGTGAAGGCGGTGTCCAGCATCTGGTTCGCACCCTGCGTGGCCGAAGCCACCGTGCTGCGAAGGCTTTCCGCTGCGGCAGACGACCGCTTCTCCGTCTCGTCGATGAGGCGGTTGACGTTGGCGAAGGAAGAGTTCAGCGACTGGCTCGCTTCCTGACCTGCCTTGGACATGGTGTCGCGCAGGTTTTCCGCCACCTCGTTTGTGCGCTTTTCGGTATCCGAAAGCACGCGGCCGACATCGGCAAACGAGGTCTGGATGCCCTGGCGAAGATTGCCGGCAACCTGTGTCGAGCGCTGCTCGGCCCGTTCGAAGGCGCCATCCACCATCTCGCCGAGAGAGCGCATGGAAGCGGCGATCTCGTCGGAGCGGCGGACAAGGCCGATCGCGAGCTGACGGAGCGCCTCTTCGCGGTCTTCCAGCGTGTTCGAAAGGTTACTCTGGGCCGCCGAGAGAAGGTCGGAGGCCTGGCCGAGCACCTTGGAATGGTCGGAGAAGCGGGCGACGATGTTCGACACCTGGCCCAGCGTATCCGCCGAGATGGAGGCGAGCTTGTCCACCTTGCCTTCGAGGAAGCGCGTGGAGGCGGTGACCCGCTCTGCCGCACGCTCCGCCGTTTCGCCGAAGCGGTCGGCGGCCTGGTCCATCGCCTCGTTGACGCCGCGGAGGTCTTCCGTGGCGCGACCGACGGTGGAGGCGATACCGGAATTGCTCTGGGCGAGACGGTCGATCAGGCTGTTGACGTTGTTGGCCAGGTTCGCCTCGACCTCGTTCAGGCTGTTCGCAGCCGATTCCGCACGCTGCACCATGGCATCCATGAGGGCGGCGTTTTCCAGGCGCAGGCGTTCCGCGCTGGTGCGGGCGGCCATAGCGATCTGGTCCGCGGCCTCGCGGCCGGTCGCGGCATAGGTCTCGATGATCGGCGCGATCCGCTCGTCTACGATCTGGTTGAGTTCGGCGGCACGGCCCGAAAGCATGGAGTTGAGCTCGCGGGTGCGCTCGTCGAGGGCGGAGCGGACGGAATTGCCGCGGGCGGCAAGCGCCTTGTCCACTTCTGACAGAGTGCCGTCGATCTCGCGCGCCTGCTGTTCGAGGCTTGTGCGGATCGCATCGTTGCGGTTCTGCAGCACGCGCTCGACTTCGGAGAGCGTTGTCGTGAGCTCGTTGCTGGTATTGACAAGCGAGCCGCGGATCGCCTCGCCCTGGTTCGTCAGCGTGCGCTCGGCACCGGTCAGCACCTCGGTGATGGCGTTGACCTGGCTGCTGACGAGGCTTTCGGCCTCGCTGACCTTGTTGACGATCGCCTCGCCGGCGACCGAGAAGGTCTGGGCGACGGCGGCAGCCTGCGCGGCCAGGCGGTTCTGGGACTCGGTGACACGGTTGACGATCCGCTCGGAGCGTTCCTCCACCGTCTGGGTGAACTCGAGGTTCTTGGCACCGACCTTTTCCACGAACCCGTCGCCGGCCTCGGAGAGAACGGCTGCGGTGCGCAGCACTTCGGCTTCCAGATTGCCGGCGGCATCCGTGACCGCACTGCGCAGCGTGACGGCAAGGCCTGCCGCCCGTTCCTCGATCGTCCGGTTGACGCTGTCGAGGCCGACCGCAAGCGCGCCGTCGAGCTGCGTCAGCCGCTCGTCGATGCCGCGGGTGCGGCTTTCCATGGTCTCCGTCATCTGGGCGATGCGGGTATCCAGCGTGTCGGCAAGACGGCCGGTCGCTTCGGTGCTGACGCGGTCGATGTCCTGCACGCGCTCCGTCAGCGTGTCGCCGAAGGCGCGGGTCGCGGTCTCGAGCTGCGTGGTGACACCGGTGACGCTTTCGCGGATCCGGTCTTCGACCGAGCTCATGCCGCTTTCGACGCGTACGCCCGTGTCCATGAGGCGGGAGGCGAGGAGATCTGCCGTCTGCTCCACCTGCTGGGTGGCATTGGATGCAGCGCCAACCACTTCCTCGGCAGCGCTGGTCAGCTGGCTCGCGATCATGCCTGCCGTGCCGCGCAGGCGGTTTTCCATGTCGCGCGAGGAAAGCTCGATCGCCTGGCGCAGGCCGGCGGTCTGGTCCTCCAGCGAAAGCTCCAGCATGCTGGCGCTGGTCGCGACCGTCGTGCCGAGCGAGGTCGCCTGTTCGGCCAGAACCGTTTCCAGCTGCTGGCGTGCCTCGTCGAGCGTGCCCGTGAGCGATTGACGGCCGGAGGAGAGCGTGCCGGCAATGGTCTCATGACTGGAGGCAAGCGTGCCCGCAAGCCGGTCGTGGCCGGTGGACAGCGTTTCCGCCAGCACGTCGTGGCTGGAGGTCAGCGTGCCGGAGAGCGTGGCCTGGTTCGAGGCAAGGATTTCGGCCATGTCGCGCTGGCTGGACGTGAGCGTCTCGGACATCGCCCGCTGGCTGGAAGCCAGGGTGCCGGCGATCTGGCCATGGCCCGAAGTCAGGGTTTCGGAAAGTGCGCTCTGGCTGGAGGCGAGGGTGCCCGCCATGGCTTCCTGGCTGGAAGCCAGCGTGTCGGAGAGCTGCAGCTGGCTCGCGATCAGCGTGCCGGCAAGAGCGTCATGTCCGGATTCGAGCACGACACGGATCTGGTCATGGGTGTTGCCGAGCGCGCTCTGGATGCGCTCGTAGCCGGATTCGATGCTGCCGTGGATCTGCTCATAGCCACCGGAAAGCGCGTTCTGGATCTGCTCCGCCCCGGTCATGACCGTGCTCGACAGTTCGCTCGACGTGCGGTCCAGCGAGCCGGTGAGGCGGCTGAGGTGGGTGTTGAGGGTTTCCTCGATCTGCAGCGCGCTGGTCGAGAGCGCGCCGTCCATGTGGTTGACGCTGCTGGATACGGCATCTTCGATGCGGCGCGAGCCGGTGAGGATCGTGCCCTCGAGACGGCTTGCGGAGCCGTCGAGAACACCCTGCAGGCGGTGCTGGTTGTCCTCGTAGGCCTGACGCAGTGCCTCTGCCTTCTGGTCCATGGAGACGGTCAGACGGCTTTCCGCATCCGAAATGCTCTCGATCGCGGTTGCGACCTGGGTTTCCAGCGAAAGACCCATGGTGAGGGTGCTTTCGGCGAGCGCGTCGGTGAGATCCTGCGCCTTCTTGTCGAGCGTCTTGCCCAGATCGCCGCGGCTTGCCTCGATGGCATCCAGCAGGCGCTCGGAGCGGACGGACATGGTGTTCTCGATCCGGCCACGTCCCTGTTCCAGCACCAGCGCCATGTCGTCGGCGCGCTTGCCGAGCGCTTCGGAAATGGCGGCTTGGGTGCTGTCTGCCATGTTGGCAAGCTGTTCGGTCTGGGTTGCCAGGGTCTCTGTCAGGCGGCTGTTGCCGGTCGTGAAGATGCCGGTCAGGCCGTCCAGGCGCGCATCGATGGTCTCGCCGATCTCGGCGGTATTGGCCGAGAGCGTATCTATGAGCCTGCCGCTCCGCTCGCGCATGACGAGATCGATGCGGGCCTCCGCCGACGACATCGCGTCGGTGAGGCCGGAGGTGTTTTCGTTGAGAACGTTGAGAAGCGTGCTGCTGCGGTCGCGCATCGAGGCGTCGATGCGGGTTTCGGCAGAGGCGAGGGCGCTCGTGAGGCCCGACGTGTTCTCGTTGATGACACCGATCAGTGCACTGCTTCGGTCGCGCATGACGTTGTCGATAGCGGCTTCCGCTGTCTGCAGCGATTCCGCGATCTCCCAGGTTCGGCTTGCCAGCGCCGAGGTGATTTCCTCAGCACGGTGATCGAGCGTCGACTTGAACTCGTTCGTCCGGCTTTCGAGCGATGCATTCATCTCCAGCATGCGGGCGGAGAGGGTCGTGCCCATTTCCTCGGTGCTGGAGGAGAGCGCTGCCGTGATTTCTTCGGTGCGGGCGCCAAGCGCTGCCGTCAGCTCCATGGTGCGGTAGTCGAGTTCGGTGGTCAGCACCGACGTCTTTTCCGTGAGCGCCGAGGTCATCTCGTCGCTCTTGGCGCTGATCGCCGAGGTGATCTCGTCCGTGCGGGCGCCGAGGGCTGCGGTCAGCTCCATGGTGCGGAAGTCGAGTTCCGTGGTGAGTTCGGAGGTCTTCTCGGCCAGCGTGGACGTGATTTCCTTGGTCTTGCTGTTCAGCGTCGTGGTGAATTCTTCAGCACGCGCGCCGAGCGAGGAGGCGATCTCACCGGTTCGCTCCGCAAGGTTCTGGTTGATGGACTGGGCCGTATCCGCGAGAACCGAGGTGATTTCGTTGCTGCGGTATTCGAGCGTGCCGGTGATTTCCCGAACACGGGCGTCGATGGCGTTCTCGATGACTTCTTGGCCGGTGCCAAGTGCCGTCGCAAGGGCAAAGGATTGGTCGTTGAGCGAGCTGCCGAGCCGGTCGATGCTGGTGGACAGAACGCTGTCGAGGGATTCCGAACCGCTTGCCAGCGTTTCGTTGATGCGGGCGAGGCTTTCCATCAGCTTGTTGTCGAGCGAGCCGGAGCGCTGGTCGAAGGCTTCGGAGAACTCCGCAAAGCGCTCGTCGAACACGGTCGAAAGCTGGCTGGTCGTCGCCTGCATGCGCTCCACGAAGAAGCCGGAGCGGATGTCGAGGTCCATCACGGCTTCGTCTGCGGTGAGCTGAAGGTTCTGGCGGAAGGTCGCGCTCTTTTCGTCTAGCGAGGAATTGAGGCGCGAGAGCACGTCGTCCAGCGCACCGGTAATGGTGCTGCCGCCGGTGCTGAGGCTCTCGTTGATCTCGCGAGTGCGGGCGATCAGCGTCTCGTTCAGCTGGTTCGCGCGCTCGTTCAGCGCCGCGTTCAGCCGTTCGGTATTGGCGTCGAGCGTCGAAGCGCGGGTCTCGAACTGCGCCAGCAGCTCGCGGCCACGGGTGGACATGGTGGTGTTCAGCGCTTCGAGGCGCGAGTCGAATTCGTGGGCGAGGGCGAAACCGGAAGAATCGAGCGCGCCGACGAGCGCGTCCGCCTTCGTCGTCAGCACGTTGCTCAGCGCTTCGGCCGCGGAATTCGAGCGGTCGAGGATGGTCGCGACGCGCGTGTCGAGCATCTGCGCGAAGGCTTCCCCTGAGGTCGCGAGGCGCACGGCGATCTCTTCCGTTGCAAGCGACATCTCTTCCTTCAGCTGGTCGTTCGCGCCGACGATCGAGGAGCGGATGCGCTCCACATGGCTGGTGATCGCCTCGCGCTCGGAGCCGAGTTCCTGGACGAGCGAGCGCACGCGCATCTCGTTGTCGGTATAGCTGCGCTCCAGCGCATTCACCTCGGAATGCACAAGCGCTTCGAGCTCGGTAGCCCGGGCAATCGTGCGCTCGATGCCTTCGTTCATGGCGATGACTTCGCGGCGCACCGCCTGTCCGACGTTCATGATGCGGTCGGAGGCGATGTTTTCCGGCTCCACGAGGCGAAGGGCGAGTTCCGCCATGGAGCGGGCGGCGTTGCGCATGTCCTGGGCGCGCGCGATCATGATCGAGAAGGCGAAGAAGAGCATGATCGGCAGCATGATCGCGATTGCGAGCAGGATCAGCCGCGGCAGGCCGAAGACGTCCGACGTGCTGTTGATCTGCCAGATCTGCGAGGACCAGAGCACCTGTGCGAGGCCGATGACGGCAACGGCCCAGAGCACGGAGACCAGCGCCGCATTGCGCAGCGCCGCGCTCATGGAGGCGCTTTCGAGGTTCTTCAGCATGGCGGAGGGCGAGCGACGGCCGTCATTCGCCGGCGGCTGCGTCTGGCCCTTGGCTTCCGGGGTCGGGCGTGCGCCGTCCTGGCCGGGCCTGCGTACCGCTGCCTGTTCGGCTGCAGTCTTCGGACGCTGCTTCATGTTGTCAGCCACATTTGCCTCCCGGACTTCAGTGCGGGCGGGCGCCCGCTTCTGGCCCTTTTCGTCGAACTTTCCCTGCAGGGCTTCTTCGAGGGCCTGATAGGCCTTGTCACCTGCGGAATCTCCGCCTCTACCGTTAGCCATGCATCTCGCCTCGTAACATTATTGGAAGTGTCCCGCAGATCCGCCGCAGCCAGGTGCACGTTGCGATTCCCGAAAGGCACTCCATACATGATCCCGATGTCGTCGCGCCGGGCCGGAGGGCATCGCCGCTTGATGCCAGGAGACCCGCTGAAGCGCGCAAGATCGGGATCTTCGCCTTTATTCAGCTTTACAATGCCTTAGTGCCACATCCTGCAATCTGACACAATGAAGGCGTAAGCCTCGCACAAGCCAATACGACCGTTTGTTAACATGTTTTAACCCCCTTTAAGAGATGTAAACCCTTCTGACGGAAGCCTTTAACGGTTGTTAACCATAATTGCCTTTTTCGGTCATCTTTGTGCCGGGATTTAACGGGATTGCGTGCCATCGCGGTACATCATGCCGCGTGAACGATAAAAACAGGGAAAAACATCACATGGCAGCGCAAAATATCGCGTTCGACGCCCCCGATAACTTCCGGGCAGATTCGCCGTCCTCAAGCCGGCCCATCGATCTCGTCCACCTTGCCCGGCAGACCATGGGCGACAAGGCCCTGGAAGTAGAGGTCCTTCAGATCTTTTCCCGCCAGGCGCGGGCCTGCCTCGCCGAACTGACCAAGGGCGATGCCGGCGTCGTGGGTGCCGTCGCGCATCGGCTCAAGGGTGCCGCCTCTGCGGTCGGCGCGCATGAAGTGGCTGATGCCGCCTCGCGCCTCGAAGCCAATCCGGGTGATGCGGCCCTGATCGCCGGCACGGCATCGGCCATCGTCACGGCGGAAAACTTCATTCTCAAGCTGTGCCGTTGAGATACAGCTGATCCCGATTCGACACGGATCAACGAGAGGGCAGGGAACCGGCACGGCTGCTCGTCCTCTCGATTCGGACCTAGAGCCCTTTGCCGCAGGGGCTGGAGGGCTGTTGACTGGCTTGCCATTTTGGAGCAAGAGAGAGCCCCTTCCAGAATAGCGCTTCGGAAAGACAGACATGACCAAGCTGACAATCGTCGCCTTTGACGGCACCCGCCACGAGCTGGACGCTGCCAACGGTTCCACCGTCATGGAAAACGCGGTCCGCAATTCCGTACCCGGCATCGAAGCCGAATGCGGCGGCGCCTGCGCTTGCGCCACCTGTCATGTCTATGTCGATGATGCCTGGACCGAAAAGGTCGGGCCGCCCGCGGCGATGGAAGAGGACATGCTGGATTTCGCTTTCGACGTGCGTCCGACCTCGCGCCTCTCCTGTCAGATCAAGGTCTCGGCAGAGCTCGACGGCCTTGTCGTCCACGTGCCGGAGCGTCAGGGCTGATTTCATCGGCCCTTCATCCACGCCTGCTAGCACTGCGCCAAAGCTTCCCCAAAAAAAAGCCTCGCTGCCGTCCGTAGACGGGCGAGGCCAGATGGGTGCATCGCCAGCAGGGCGAGGGAGGAAAACGCCTGCGACTACCAGACGCACCAGGAGAACGGAGCAATCCTGCAAAGGCTTGGGTCCGTAAGGATTGTTATACGTTACGAATCAATTTTCCGAAATCGCGAGAAATAACCGGTCATTCGCAGTAGTTGCATCCAGCTACGCGCAAGCTTCGCTGGGCAAAAGAACCAATTTTTTTGACAAGACTCGTTATTTTGCGGCCTTTTGCGAAGCAAGGCGCGCGTTAAGCAGGCGAATCATGCGCGATTCGAAATTGGCAGCCTCGACCTTGTCGAACTGCGCCTGATCACGGTCATGTGATTGGATAAGTTGTCCGGAGATCCTGGAGACCTCCGCCTGAAGTGTTTTGCAACTGTCGCGCGAAGGAAGCGTCTTGAGCGTCCGCTCCATCTCCCGCGCATGCGTGCGTGCGATCTCGGCGTGCCGTTCCTCATGCCTTCGGATGTCGCTGGACAGCGTGTCCCAGAGGAGGCCGAGGCGTGCATCCGCAGTCCGGCGATATCTCCACTTCGGCAGCATGATCTTCGTGGTCACGGTGACGCGAGCGGCCGAAATGCGGCAGATACCATTTTCCTCGACATAGGTGACGTCACCGCCGAATTTGATCCGGGTCGCGCCGGGGTGACGGGTACCCGTCGTCTTGAGCAGGGGACCGTTGCGCTGCAGTTCCTGATCGAGTTCGGCAGCCGTGCGACCGCCAATCGTGAAATAGGTAATGCTCTTGTGGACGATGGTTTCGGCGGCGGCGGGGGTGAAGACGGCGCAGGCGAGCCCGAGGCCCAGTGTGAGAAGAGGCAATATGGGATGGCGCCGGGCGGCAAAACGCATTGAGGCTGATGTCCACGAGGTTGAACTCAAGGGAAGCTTGCGGCATAGGCTAGCCAAGCGCAAGACGCCGTTTGAAAGATTGGTAAAGGAGAGAGGCCCGTGACACCGCTTCCGCCGCGATATTGGCGCCTGGCGCATGGCCGCAGCCTGGATCTCGCACCCGGCCTGTTGATGGGAATCGTCAACGTCACCCCCGACTCCTTCTCCGACGGCGGACGCCTGCAAGGCACGGATGCAGCCGTGACCCATGCGCTCCGCCTGGCGGCGGACGGCGCTCACATCCTCGACATCGGCGGGGAATCGACGAAGCCCGGCGCGGTTGAAATTTCAGATGCCGAAGAGCAGGACCGGGTGCTTCCGGTGATCGAGAAGCTGGTGAAGGAAACGGAGGCTGCAATCTCCATCGACACTTACCGCGCCTCGACCGCCAGACTCGCCATCGCAGCCGGCGCCCACATCATCAACGACGTGCATGGAGCCCAGCGCGAGCCGGCGATAGCAGACGTCGCGGCCGAGACCGGCGCCGGCCTCTGTCTCATGCACACGGGCCGTGGCCGCGAGAAGCTGAAGGACGTGATCGCCGACCAGTTTCATTTCCTGAACCACTCGCTCGAGATCGCCCGCGCCGCGGGCGTGGCGGACGAGGCCATCGTTCTCGATCCCGGTTTCGGCTTTGCCAAGGATGCGGAGGAAAACATGGAGCTCATGGCCCGGTTCGCCGAGCTTCGCGACTTTGGCCTGCCGCTGATTGCCGGCACCTCGCGCAAGCGCTTCATCGGCGCGATGACGGGTGTCGAGGAGGCCTCGCGGCGAGACCCCGGCACGGCAGCCACCACCGTTTACCTGCGCCCGCGCGGCGCCGATATCTTCCGCGTCCATGACGTCGCCATCAATCGCGACGCACTGGCCGTCGCCAATGCGATGATAGCCCTCGAACACCGACTTCGCAAAGAACAGGAGGCCTGACCATGGCCGGAACCTATCGGATCGAAATGAAGAACTGCGCCTTCTTCGCCCGCCATGGCGTGCTGAAGGAGGAAGAGGTGCTCGGCCAGCGCTTCTACGTGGACGCGGTGCTCGAAGTAGAGGAGGGCTCCGCGCTATTAACCGACGAGATTGACGACACTGTGCATTACGGCATTGCCTTCGGCGTGATCGAGAAGGTCGTCACCGGCACCCGCCGCAAGCTCATCGAGGCCCTTGCACGCGATGTCGGTAATGCCCTGATCGCCCGTTTTCCGCAGATTCGTCAGGCGGAAATCACCGTCCGCAAACCATCGGCGCCCATTCCCGGGATTCTGGATTACGTCCAGGTCAGTGTGATCACCCGTGGCTGATCCCGTCTTCCGGTTCGCGACGCTCGGCCTCGGCGGCAATGTCGGCGATCCTGTCCACGCCATGGCGGAGGCGCTGCGCCAGCTCGATAGCCGTGACGACTGCCGCGTCACCGCCGTTTCCCGCGTCTACCGCACGCCGCCCTGGGGCAAGACGGACCAGGCCGACTTCTTCAACGCCTGTGCCGGTGTGATGACCACGCTCGCGCCCGAGTCACTGCTCGACGCCTGCCTCGGCATCGAGAAGGACATGAAGCGGGTCCGTATCGAACGCTGGGGCCCGCGCACAATCGACATCGACGTCCTCACCTTCGACGGCATCGAGCAATCCGGAGGCCGGCTGGAACTGCCGCATCCGCGGATGACGGGCAGGGGCTTCGTGCTGATGCCGCTTGCGGACATTGCTGAGAACCTGGTTATCGGCAAACGTTCGGTCGCCGAGTGGCTGCAGGGGGCGGATGTGGCTGGCATTGTGGATGCCGGATTTGACGACGACTGGTGGCGGTCTCTTTAGAACCGGCGTCGGTGCAGGCGCACGCTCCCGCTGACGGATCGAGTGCGTGCGCCGAAGGACATCCCTATTTGACTGCCGAATTACCGCCATCGGCATAGAGCGCCGATCCGGTGACGAAGCTGGACGCAGGGCCGGCAAGGAAGAGTGCGGCCTGCGCGATCTCCTCCGGACGGGCGATCCGCTTCATCGCATGCAGGCCGGCGGCCCATTCCTTCTGTGCCTGGTTGCCCGCCATGCCCGTATCCGTGCCACCGGGAAGAAGGGCATTCGCGCGGACGTTCTCGGCGCCGTAATCCGCCGTAATGCCCTTCACCAGGCCCATCAGACCCGCCTTTGCAGCGCCATAGGCAGCCATGCCCGGCAGGCCGACACTGGTGCCGACGAAGCTCGAGGTGAACACCAGCGAGCCCCCGCCCCGGGCGAGCATGGCCGGGATCTGGAACCGGCTGGCGATGAAGGCCGCGGTGAGATTTGTCGCCAGCACATGCGCCCAATCTTCCGCCGTGAGGTCAGCGAGCGGACGGATCGCGCCAACCGTGCCGGCATTGTTGAAGGCGATGTCGAGGCCGCCGAAACGGATGACGGCCTCGCTGACAAGACGTTCCTGGAGATCCGCGGAGCCAACGTCACCTGCAACCGTCGCCGCCGCGCCGCCCTCGTGGCGGATCGTCTCCGCTACCACCTCCAATGGCTCGTGACCGCGGGCGTTGAGCACGACCGCGGCAC
>CAMFHT010000094.1 GCA_945952245.1 uncultured Rhizobium sp.
CAGAACTCGTCGCGGGTCACGTGGCAGACCCACTTGCCGGGCGTGCAGACCCAGAGGCCGCTCTCGCTCTCGCCGTTCGGGCCCTTGTAGATCACGCGGCCGGACGTGCGAGACTCGCCCTCGATCATGGTGGGGATCACGCCCCAGTCCACGAGGTCGGTCTGTTCCAGCGGTTTGCGCATGAGGGGGGTGGTGGTCATGGTCGTCATTCCTGTTCAGGCAAGCATGTAGATGTTGCGGATGGTTTCGATCACGGCGCATTCGCCGGTCCAGCCGGCGGGGAAGAGCACCGCCGT
Source organism: uncultured Rhizobium sp. (assembly GCA_945952245.1). Classification (GTDB taxonomy): domain Bacteria; phylum Pseudomonadota; class Alphaproteobacteria; order Rhizobiales; family Rhizobiaceae; genus Gellertiella. The sequence continues at coordinate 297 of CAMFHT010000094.1, forward strand.
GCCGGGGGTCACCTCGATCTCCTCGCCCTTGTCGGAGCGATAGACGGCGCGGCCGGAAACGAAGTGGCAGAATTCGTCGCGGGGGATGGAAAGCTTCCAGGTGCCGGGCGTGCAGACCCAGATGCCCGTCTCAGGCTGGTTGTTCGGGCCCTTGTGGAGAAGCCGGCCCGAGGAGTGGGACTGGCCCTCCACCATGTCCGGCTGGTTGCCCCAGTCCACGAGGTCGTCATCGGTGGTGGCGCCGTGAATGTGCGGGGCCGACGATGCGAGATTGGTCATGGCGTGCCCTCAGCCTGCGTTCTTCGCGAGCAGCGCGTCGAGAATGCCGGCGGCCTTCTGCGGGCCGTTCTGGCTCTGCATGTGCTTCGACGTCGCGGCGAGCTTTTCCTGCATCGTCCGGTCGTTGATCATGAAGTCGAGTTTGGCGGCAAGTTCCTCGTTGGTCCAGTCGTAACGCGGCATCTTGAAGCCGTGGCCGGTCTCGTCGACGCGGGTCGCATTGTCGTGACCGTCCCAGACATAGGGCATGATGATCGCCGGCTTGCCGAAGTAGAGGCACTCCGTGAACGAGTTGTTGCCGCCGTGGTGGATCACGGCGTCGACCTGCGGGATGACCGAAGGCTGCGGGAACCAGCTCTCGATGATGACGTTGCCCGGCACGTTCTCATAGGTGCTCTTGTAGTCGCCGACATTGACGAGCGCGCGGTAGGGCAGCTCGCCGATCGTCGCGATCAGCCGCTTCAGGAGATCCGTGTCGCCGGCGCCGAGCGAGCCGAAGGAGATGTAGATCAGCGGCTTGTCGTTGTTCCTGGCGAAGGTCGGCACCTCATAGGGGGCTTCCTTGCGGACGCAGCCTTCGAGATACTGGAACTGCTCCGGCGGCAGCGGATGCGAGCGGTTGAACTTCACCGGTTCCGGGTAGAGCAGCAGGTTCATATAGGGCGAAGCCTCGAAGAACTGGCCGATCGGATAGGCCTCTTCACCGGTCGAGGCGAGGAAGGCGTTGAAGTCGTCGTGGATCGGCTTGATGACCTCGTTGAACTTGTCGCGGAAAGCCTGCTGAGCCTCGTAATCGTCCTGCCGGCAGCCGGAAAGATGCGGCGGAATCTTCGGATCCTCGATCTCGTTTTCCGAGCATGAGATGATGCGCACCCACGGCTTGCCGAAGTGCTTGATCGCCGGGAAGAGAATGACGTTGTCGACGCAGATCAGGTCCGGCTGGATCTTTGCGAGTACGCCCGGCAGGTCCTTCTCGGCCCATTTGGCGCTTTCCACGATCGCCTGCCAGCAGTCCTTCACGTAATTGTCGATCTGGTCATAGGGCGACTTGCGGAAGTTCGGAATATGGCCGTTGATGAAGTCCTCCCAGAACTTCGCCATCTGCTCGGCCGGCATGGGCTCGGAGAGATTGATCGGATGCGCCTCGAAGCCATAGCCTTCGTAGACCGAGACGAAGCCCGGGTCGGACAGGAAGACGACGTTGTGGCCGAGCGCCTTGACGGCCTGGGCGATGCCGACCGAATTGAGGGCCGGGCCGAAGGCGGCTTCCGGGAAGAATGCGACGGTCTTTGTCATGGTGTCCCCTTTGACTAGATCTTTTCTTTTTCTGTTGCGGTGACGCTGCCCGCCGCGTCGAAGGCGCGGCATTTTTCAGCGTTGAACGTGAGATGGACGGACGAGCCGATATCGAGCCCCCTGCCCTTGTCGGCCTCGACCCGCACCTGGACCGGTGCGTCGGAGACCGCGGTGCGGACATGCACGACCCGGTCGAGGCCGTGATAGGCGATGTCGGAGATCACGCCGGCGAGGCCCTGGCCATCGGTTGCGATCGAGACATGTTCAGGGCGGACGGCAAGCAATGCCGGCCCTGATTTCACCGGATTGCCTGGCCGGAGCGTGTAGTCGCCCGCCGAAAAACTGCCATCCGAATCCATGGTCCCCTTCACGAAGTTCATGACGCCGATGAAGTTCGCGACGAAGGGATCGGACGGTGCCTCGTAGATTTCCTCGGGGCTTCCGACCTGCAGCAGCCGGCCGGACTTCAGGATCGCCATGCGGTCGGCCATGACGAGCGCTTCCTCCTGGTCGTGCGTGACGATCACGAAGGTGATCCCCGCCTCGTGCTGCAGGCGCTTGAGCTCCAGCTGCATGCGCTCGCGCAGCTTCTTGTCGAGCGCGCCGAGCGGCTCGTCGAGGAGGAGGAGCTTCGGCTTCTTGACGAGCGCCCTGGCGAGCGCCACGCGTTGCTTCTGGCCACCGGAGAGCTGTTCCGGCTTGCGGTCGGCGAGTTCGGAGAGATCGGTCGAGGCGAGCGTCTCGTCCACGCGCCGGCGGATCTCTTGCCCGTCGAGCCGCTCCATCTCCAGCCCGTAGGCGAGGTTCTGCCGGACCGTCATGTGCGGAAAGAGCGCATAGGACTGGAACATCAGGTTCAGCGGCCGCTTTTCCGGCGGCAGCGGCGCGATGTCTTGGCCGGACAGCAGGATCGCACCCGACGTCGGGAACTCGAAGCCGGCGATCATCCGCAGAAGCGTGGTCTTGCCGCAACCGGACGGGCCGAGCAGTGCGAAGAACTCGTTCTCGTAGATGTCGAGGTCGATCCCGTCGACCGCGGCGATCGGACCGAATTTCTTGGTGACGTTCTTGATCGTCAGAAGCGGTTTCTTGTTCATGGAACCTGTCACAGACGTTGCTCCCGGTTCAGCCACTGGGAGAGCAGCAGGGCCGTGGCGCTGACGCCCATGATCAGGGTTGCGAGCGCATTGACCTCGGGGGTGATGCCGAAGCGGATCATCGAATAGATCTGCATGGGCAGGGTGGTGGAGCCATGCCCTGCGCCGGCGGTGAAGAAGGAGATGATGAATTCGTCCACCGAGAGCGTGAAGGCCAGGAGCCCGCCCGCGATCACGGCCGGCATGATCGACGGGAAGGTGATGCGCCAGAACGTGGTCCAGCCCGAGGCGCCGAGGTCGCGCGAGGCTTCCACGATCGAATAGTCGAAGTTCTTGAGCCGCGCCCGCACGACCGAGCAGACGAAGGCGAGGTCGAAGATCACATGGCTGACGATGATCGTGTGCAGGCCGAGCTTGACGTTGAGCTTGGAGAAGAAGCTGAGGAGCGCCACCGCCAGCACGATGTCGGGGATGACCATGGGCGCGAAGGCAAGCGCTTCGAGCGTGCCGGACTTGCGCGCCCTCGCCTCCATGCCAAGCGCGAACAGCGTACCGAGAACGGTGGAGATCAGCGTCGCCGCGACCGCGACGATCAGCGTGTTCAGCGCCGCGCCTAGGATCTTTTCGTTGCCGAGCAGCGCGCCGTACCATTTCGTGGAGAAGCCGGTCCAGGTGGTGGGGAGGCCCGACTCGTTGAAGGAAAGAAGCACCAGCACCGCGACGGGCAGGTAGAGGAAGGCGAAGACGGCAGTGAGCACGAGCCGTCCGGGAAGCGTGCTCTTACGCATCGGCGTTCGCTCCCTTGGTTTCGCCGGAAGCACGGGCGGTCATGTGCGCCTGGAACATCAGGAGCACGATCATCAGCGTGATCAGCACCATGCCCAGCGCCGCACCGAAGGGCCAGTCATTGGCGGATAGGAATTGGTCGTAGACGAGATTGCCGACCATCTGGAACCGTCCGCCACCGAGCAGCGCCGGCGTCACGAAATTGCCGATCGAGAGAATGAAGACGAAGACACCACCGGCGGCGACACCCGACAGGCTGAGCGGCAGCGTGACCTTCAGGAAGGTTCGGACCGGACCGGCGCCGAGATCGCGCGAGGCTTCGATCAGCTCCGGGTTCAGCCGCGACAGTGTCGAGTAGATCGCGAGGATCACGAAAGGCAGGTAATTGTAGACGAGGCCGGTGATGACAGCGCCCTCGGTGTAGAGCATGGAGAGCGGTTCGCCGTGATAGCCGAGCGCCTGAAGCAGGTTGTTCACGAGGCCCTCGCGGTTGAGCAGCACGATCCAGGCATAGGTGCGGATCAGGTAGTTGCTCCAGAACGGCAGGACGGCGAAGAAGAGCAGGATCGGCTGGCGCGACGCCGGGGCGCGGGTGATGGCATAGGCCGCGGGATAGGCGATCAGGATCGCAAGGCCTGCGGCCGTCAGCGCAATGCGCGCCGAGCGCAGGAAGATGCCGGCATAGAGCGGATCGGCGACGCGCGCGAAATTCCCGAAGTTGAAATTGTAGTCGATGCCGCCGAAGACGCCGCGCTCGAAGAAGGCGAAGAGCAGGATCAGTGCGCAGGGCACGATCATGAAGGCGACGAGCCAAAGCACCGCGGGGGCGGCGAGCAGATTGGGCCTGGCTGCGTTATAGGACATGAGGGTTCTATTGCATGAGGGGTTTGACACCGCCGTCAGGGCGAAATGCCCGCCCTGACGATCTGCTTCAGGTCTGCGACCCGTCCCGGAGGCAAAGCCGGGCCCGCGGCGCGTTCTTCAGGCCGAGCCCGAGAACGCGCTTCGATGTGGTCCGGATGGCAGGAAGGGCCGGTTGAGACCCTTAGTTTGCCGCCTTGATTTCGCTCACGGCGTGCGAATAATCCTTGATCGAGGCCCCGAGATCGCGCAGCAATTCGTGCTTGGCGAGTTCCGCGGGCGTCGTGCCCATGGTCGGATACTTCTTGATGAGCGCCGGATCGAGACTTTCCATCGCCGGCTTGTTCGGCACCTTGTAGAGGATGTTCTGAGCCGCCCAGGCATGGTTCTTGGGGTCGAGGATGAAGTTGATGAACTTCATCGCGTCGTCCTTGTGCTCGGAATTCTTCATGACGACGATGGTGTCGACCCAGAGATCCGAGCCTTCCTTCGGTACGGTGAAGGTGATCTTGTCGTTGTCGGTGATGCCGTAATTGCACCAGCCGTCCCAGGCGTGAACCAGCGAGGCCTCGCCGGAGACGAGCTTGGAATAGAAGGTCGTGTCGTCATAGGCGAGCAGCGATTTCTTCGCTTCGATCAGCAGGTTCTTGGCTTCCTCGATCTTCGCCGGGTCGGTCTCGTTAACGGAATAGCCCTTGGCGAGCAGCCCGGCAGCCATCAGCCAGCGGTCGGTGGCGAGCATGGTCACCTTGCCGCGCAGGCTCTCGTCCGGCTTCAGCAGGTTCATCCAGCTGTCGACCGGCGTCTTCACGAGGTCGGTGCGGTAGCAGAGGCCGGTCGTGCCCCAGGTATAGGGGACGGAGAAGGCATTGCCGGGGTCATAGGCCAGGCTGGCCGCCTCCGGGTAGAGATTGGCGAGGTTCGGGATCGCCTTGTGGTCGAGCGGCTCCAGCAGGCCCTGCTTGTTCAGGATCTCGGCGAAGGGCGAGGAGACGAAGACGACATCGTAGCCGGCGCCCTGGCTCGCCATCAGCTTGCCCATGATCTCTTCATTGGTCGCGTGGTTGACGACGTCTATGCTGAGACCGGTCGCCGCCTTGAACTGCTCGGCGATATCCTTCGCCATGTAGCCGTCCCAGTTCGAAATCGTGAGATCGGCCGCAGACGCCGATCCGGCAAGGCCCAGCACCAGTGCCGCGGCCTGTACCGTCGAGGCCAGACGGCCCCCTCTGCTATGCCTTGAAAACATCGAGACTCCCCTTTTTTCCGGTTCCACCTGTCGCCGCTGCTGCGGTCTGTTTCGCTATTGATGGTACTATTTGAGAAAAAAAGTCAACGAGCACTCTGCGAGAATTTGTACATTTTCCGGAAAAGAAGCCGTTCCCGCTTGCCATCGCAAGGCTGCAAGCGTTATGGAATAGGGCCTAGAGGACTGGAACGCGATGCTCAGAGAGCCCAAGAAAGCCAATCGCCGGCATGTCGAACTGGCGCAAAAAATACTGGAAGCCGCCAATGAGCGCGGCATGACGGAGGGCGAGCGCCTCGCCGAGCAGGCCATCGCAAATATCTGCAATGTCTCGCGAACTCCTGTCCGAAAGGCCTTCCAGGTGCTGGCGGAGCGGGGAATCCTGCTGCGGGACGGCGAAGGCAGCTATCGTTTTGCAATCGACCCGGTGAACGCAGTCCGCCTCGAGGACAGCGGCGACGCGAGCGCCGACGACGACGTGCGCGCGGCCATCCTTCGCGATCTCGCCGCGGCACGCATCAGCGAACAGCAAACCGTCGCCAGCCTGCAGCGGCGCTATGGCGTGACCCGGCTTGCGGTACAAAATTCCTTAATGAAACTGTCAGAGGAAAATCTCGCCGAGCGTGGCGCGGGTCAACAATGGCTGTTGAAACAGTTCACCGTCAACGCCGACAGCCACGCCAAGAGCTATGAATTCCGCCTGGCGCTGGAGCCGCTGGCGCTGACCATGCCGGACTACAGGCGCGATCCGACGGCCATGCTTTCGCTCCGCCAGTCCATGCTGGCGCTGAAGGCGATGGACGAGATGAATTTCGACCGCAAGCTTTTCCTCAGGACCGACATGGACTTTCACATCCTGATCGCCAAGGGCTGCGGCAATCCCTTCCTGGCGGAGTCGCTGATCGCGCATCATACGCGCCGGTTCTCGCTTCCCACCAACGTCCATCCCGGAACCTTCCGGCTGATGCAGGCGAACAACGAGCACATCCAGATCCTGGAGCAGATCGAGCGCGGGCAGATGGGCCTTGCCGCCGACCTGATGCGCGTGCACATCCAGCTCTCCCAGGCCGTCCGCCCGCGCCTTGCCGGGCGCGGCGTTCCGGCCTCCCTCAAAATGACAGCGCGCTGAAGCCCGGGCAGACATGACACCAGAAAAGACGATCGCCTTCTTCCCCGAAGCAAGCTACGGCGCCGCACTGAACTGCGTGGGCATCGCCCAGCAGCTGCGCGCGCTGGGCGCCCGCCCGGTCTTCATCTGTCACCCCGGTTTCAGCGACGTCTTCGCCGAGTACGGCTTTCCCGAATATCACCTCGCCGACGAGGTTCTGGACGGGAAGACAGACTGGACCGATTTCATCAGCCGCCACCAGGACGCCTTCCGGCAATCGCCGTACGAGCAGCTGGAAAGCTATGTCCGCCCGACCTGGGATGCGATCGTGGATACGGCGCTCGCCGTCGAGCAGCCGCTCAGGCAGCTTCTGAACCGCCTGAAGCCCGATGCCATCGTGCTCGACAACGTGGTCATGTTCCCCGCGATCGCCAATGCCGGCGTGCCGTGGATCCGCATCGTCTCCTGCGCCGAGACGGAAATTCCGGATGAAAGCGTGCCGCCCTATCTCTCGGGTCTCAGTGCCGAGAAGAGCGCGAGCTGGGACGACTTCATCCGGGAATACGACCGGGTGACCGCGCCCGCACACAAACGCTTCTCCGCGATGATGAACGATTGCGGGCTGAAGCCGCCGGCGGCACCGCTCTTCCTCGGCCCCTCCCCGCACCTCAACCTGCTGCTGGCGCCCGAAATCATCCGCTACAGCAGGCAGAAGCCGCTCGACCCCAGCCGCTTCGTCTTTCTCGATGGCTGCGTGCGGCAGGAGGCGGACTATCAGGCGCCCGTCTTCGCGGCCTATAACGACCAGCCGCTGGTGCTGACAAGCTTCGGCTCGCTCGGCGCCATGGACGTGTCGATGATCAAGCGCATGCTGGAGGTGTTCGCTACCCTCCCCTTCCGCTTCATCGTCAATGTCGGACCGTGGCGGGATGAATATACCGAAGTGCCGGACAATGTCTTCGTGGACAGCTGGTTCCCGCAATCCTCGGTGGTCGAGCAGGCGAGCCTCTTCATCCATCACGGCGGCAACAACAGCTTCTGCGAGGCACTCTATTTCGGCGTGCCGTCGCTGGTCATGCCCTACTGCTGGGACGGCCACGACAATGCCCGCCGCGCCCAGGAAACCGGCGTAGGACGCATGCTGCCGCGCTACGACTGGCAGCCTCACGAGCTCGAAGTCGAGATCAGGAGCCTGCTCGCCGACAAGGCCATGGCACAACGCCTTAAATCCAATGCGCTGAAGATGCAGGCCCATGCGGGCGCGCGGCTTGCCGCGGAAAAGATCCTGCAGGTGACGGCAAAGCCCGCCGCATCCTCAGCCAGAAAGAACACGCCCAAGCGCGGAGGAGACAGCATTGCGTGAGCAGCTTTACATCGACGGGAAGTGGATGGAACCGGCACTGAATGGCCGCTTCGAGGTGCGCGATCCCGCGACGGGCGAGGTCTTCGCCCATGCACCGCTCGGCACGTCTGACGACATCGATCAGGCGGTTGCCGCGGCCCGCCGCGCCTTCGACGAAGGCCCCTGGCCCAGATTGACGGGTGCAGAACGCGCCGCCTATCTCCGCGCCATCGCCGACCGGATCCTCGCTGACAAGGAACGCCTTGGCCGCATCGAGGTACTGGACAACGGCAAGCCGCTGCCAGAGGCCGTCTGGGACATGGAAGATGCCGCCGGCTGCTTCGCCTTCTATGCCGGGCTGGCGGAGGAACTGGATGCCGACGAGGGCGAAGTCATCCCGCTGCAGGACGCCCGTTTCAAAAGCAAGGTGGTGCGCGAGCCGATCGGCGTCGCCGGCGCCATCATTCCCTGGAACTACCCGCTGCTGATGGCCGCATGGAAGGTGGCCCCCGCGCTCGCCGCCGGCTGCACCATGGTGCTGAAGCCATCCGAGCTCACGCCGCTGACGGCGCTGGAGCTCGCCGCGATCTGCGATGACGTCGGCCTTCCCCCGGGCGTGCTCAACATCGTCACCGGCTTTGGCAACAATGCCGGCCAGCGGCTGGCCGAGCATCCCGATGTCGATAAGCTTGCCTTCACGGGCTCGGTTCCGACCGGCTCGCGCATCATGCAGATGGCGGCCGCAGACATCAAGAACATCAGCCTGGAGCTCGGCGGCAAGTCTCCCTTCGTCGTCTTCGCCGACAGCGATATCGAGAAGGCCGTCGAGTGGATCATGTTCGGCGTCTTCTGGAACCAGGGACAAGTCTGCTCCGCAACCTCCCGCGTGCTGGTCGAGGAAAGCCTCTATCCGCGCCTGATGGAGCGCCTGGTGGCGGAAGCCGCGAAGATCCGGATCGGGAACGGCATGGAAGACGGCGTCAAGCTCGGCCCGCTCGTCTCGGAAGGACAGCATGCGAAGATCCTCGGCATGATCGAAAAAGGCGTCGCCGCCGGTGCGAAGGTCGCGCATGGCGGCAAGCGCCCTCAAAGTCTCGAAGGCGGCTATTTCCTGGAGCCGACCATCCTCACCGACATGGACGACGACAACCTCGTCTGGCGCGAAGAGATCTTCGGCCCGGTCGTCTGCGTCCGCCCGTTCCGTGACGAGGCGGAAGCCGTGCGCTTGGCGAACGATTCGCCCTTTGGCCTCGCCGCAGCCGTCATGTCTGATGATCTCGACCGATGCGAGCGCGTGGCGCGGGCCTTCCGGGCCGGCATCGTGTGGATCAACTGCTCGCAACCGACCTTCACCGAAGCGCCCTGGGGCGGTTACAAGAAGTCGGGCATCGGCCGCGAACTCGGCAAATGGGGCCTCGCCAACTATCTCGAGGTCAAGCAGATCACGACGTTCGACCACAACGAGCGCTGGGGTTGGTACATCAAGTAACCCTGTCCTCACCGCTCCCGAAGCACCGGGAGCGGTGAGACGCCTGTCGGGCAGGCTAGAATTCGGCGGTGTCAGCCGACCTCGGCATGATCACGGACATCGTCGAGCAGAAAATGCACGACGAGGTGGCGCGTCGTGTAATGCTTGCCGCTTCCGGAAATGCCTTCTTCCGTTCCGCCATCGGCAGGGTGGATGGCATGATAATGGGGATTGTTGGCGACGAGCGTGATCGCCTGCCCCGTCCGCGCCCCTCCCAGGCGGTAACGGGCTTCGGCGAGCGGCCAGAGCCTCGCGCATGCATCTTCGGGCAGGCGCACGCGCAGGGCCTTGCGATGGATCGGGGCATGCGTATTGCCCTCCTCGCGCAGGGCATAGGGGATCTCAACCGTTACCTCTTCCGCGCCATCCAGCAGGGAATTGAACTCTTCAGGCCACATGCGTCGCATCAGCAATCCTCCCAAGGCATCAAGATCAGCCTGACGACAGGCTAGATCAAACCGCGCGCCGACGGAAGACGGGGATTCACGGCTTCGTCATCAAGTCTTTGCGGCGCTGTCATGCCGGCCTGCTAGGCACGGCCATGGAAACGGCAAGGGAGCCGCGACATGATCAGGTTCGCAACCCTCCTCGCAAGCCTCTGTCTCGCCGCCTCCGCCGGCCTGGCACAGGCAGGCGAAGGCAGCAGAACGTCCGAGATCCTCGACCGCCTCTACCACGCCAATGACTGGCGCAGCCACGTCATGGTCGTGGCGCACCGCACGGGCTGGAAGGAGAACGGACAATTCCGCTTTCCGGACAACGGCCTGTCCGGCATACGCAACGCGATCTCACTCGGCGTGGAAATGGTGGAACTCGATGTGCGCAAGTCCGCCGACGGCGTGCTGATCCTGATGCACGACGAATGGCTGGACCGCACGACGACCTGCAAGGGCCCCGTCGCCACCTTCAGCTATGCCGCGCTCCAGTCCTGCCGCCTGGTGATCGACGGTTCGCGGAAGTTGACGGAGGAACACGTCCCCCGGCTCGAAGATGCCTTTCGTACCACGCGCGGACAGGTTCTCGTCAACGTCGACAACAAGCTGGACGCCACGATCCTTCCCGAGATCGCCGCTCTCGCCCGAAAGGTCGGCGTCGAGAAGGAGATCCTGATCAAGCAGAACGTCTGGAATGCCGAGCGGATCGCCGGCATGAAGGCCGTGCTGGACCAGACGGGCCACGACATGCCCTTCATGCCCATCCTGGCTGACGATGCCGTAAAGGACGCGGACTTCATGAGCGCGGCCACGCACGCCTTCGCCGCACCCGCCGCCGAACTGGTGCACTGGCACAAGGATGGCGACCCGCTGACGCCGGACGGCGGCCCGCTCTTCAGCGCCAAGGCGCGCGCAGCCGCCATCAAGGGCAACTGGCACCTGTGGGTGGACATCTACCCCATCGTCAACCGCCCGGACGGCATGCTCGCCGGAGGCCGCGGCGATGGCCTCGCGTCGATCGACCCCGACAAGGCTTACGGCTTCTGGATCGACCACGGCGCCACGATCATCCAGACCGATGAGCCGAAGGCGGTGCTTCGCTGGCTCTCCGCCCACGGCTACCGCACCCCCTACCCCGCCGATGCGCCGCAAGCCGTGGCGCAGAAGGCGCCTGTTACCGCGGCGGACGCGCTTTAGCAGGTTCTTGCAATACCGAGCCCGTAAGCTTAAGTTCGGCGGCAGAACCCTTCGAGGATCACCGATGCCCGAGCCTCAGCTGTCCATCAGAAGCGCCAAGGCGAGAGAACTTGCACAGCAGCTCTCGCGCCGCACCGGGATGCCCGTCAGCCAGCTGGTGGAGAAGGCACTGGAGCGTTATGAACACGACCTCCGCCCCCGGAGTGGCAATACCTCTCTTGATACCGTCTGGGAACTGGCGGCAGCCGGGCGGGCTACGGTGAAGCCAGAAGCGACATCTGCGCATGATGATCTCTACGACGAGGCAGGTGCTCCCCTTTGATAGCACTGGATACCTCCGTCATCCTGGCTATAGCCCTGGCCGAGCCGGAAGCGGAGGAGTTCAAGCGTGTGCTGCGGACGGAAACCATCCTGATTGGTTGGCCGACGCTTTTTGAGACCCGTATCGTCATGTCCTCAAAAGGCTTTTTGAATGCACAGGACATTGTTGCCAGGCTGGCGGAAGCGAACAACGTAGACCCGGTTTCATTCGACAAGACACACTATGCTGCGGCGGAAATGGCCTTTGACCGCTTTGGAAAAGGCAGACATTCCGCGGCGTTGAACATGGGCGATTGCTTTTCCTATGCCGTTGCCTCGGTCGCCTCCGCTCCCATTCTCTTCAAGGGCAACGACTTTGGAAAGACGGACCTGCAGTGCCACCCGGCATCCGTCATGCTTTAGTGACGGTGAATAGCTGTCGGGTTGGCATTGTAGCCTCAAAGCCGGCTCCCGATTCCAACCCCTCGACGGCGGAGAGTGTTTCCCATAGGTTGTCCTTTTGACATCAAGGATAGACCGCATCGCATGCAAGACGCTCTCGATCGCTTCAGCACCGAAATTACCGCCGCCAAGACAGCCGAGGAGGTATGGCGGTCGCTTGAAGATCTGACCCGCACACTGCCCGGCCACCTGCTCTTCACGGTCATGACCGTCGACATGGAGGCAAGGCTGGCGCGGCGGGCCTATACCAGCCATCCCCGGGAATATCCGGTTTCCGGCACCAAGCCGATCG
>CAMFHT010000095.1 GCA_945952245.1 uncultured Rhizobium sp.
CACTTGGCACGCCGCTGGTGGCCGAGGGCGCGGGCGGGCTGCTCGTTCCGATCAACGAGACCGAGACCTATGCCGACGTGTTCGCGCTTTGGCAGGCGCCGACGGTCCTCTGCGCCCGCACGCAGCTCGGCACCATCAACCACACGCTTCTTTCGCTGGAAGCCATGCGCGCGCGAAAAATCCCGATCCTCGGCGTCGCCTTCATCGGCGAGGAGATGGTGGAAACCCAACGCATCATCGGCGTTATGGGCAAGGCGAAGATCCTCGGCCGGCTGCCCATTCTCCGGGAACTCACCCCGGAAATGCTGGCGGAGGCCTTCGCCGAGAACTTCAATCTTGGAGATTTCGAGGAGGCCCTGAAATGAGCGGAACATCCCCCGTCTGGCACCCCTTTACCCAGCACGCGCTGGAGCCACCCATGCGCACGGCCGTGCATGCAGAGGGCGCAACCATCATCGACGGCGACGGCAATACCATTCTCGACGGCATCTCGTCCTGGTGGGTCATCACCCACGGGCATCGCTATCCTCCGATCATGGAAGCGATCCGCAATGCCAGCAAGGAGCTGGATCAGGTCATCTTCGCCGAGTTTACCCATGAACCGGCGGAGGAACTTGCGCGCGGGCTGATCGCGGTCGCGCCGCAAGGGCTGACGCGCGTGTTCTATTCGGACAGCGGCTCCACCGCCGTGGAGTGCGGCATCAAGATGGCGCTTGGCCACTTCCACAACCAGGGCATAGACCGGCGGCGCATCGCGGTCGTGGAGGATGGCTATCACGGCGATACCATCGGCACCATGTCCGCCGGCGAGCGTGGTGTCTTCAACGCGCCATACGATCCGCTGCTCTTCAGCGTCGAGCGTCTGCCTTTCCCGGGGCCGGGCGCGGAGAAGGAGCAGGCCTGCCTCGATGCCTTCGAGGCGCTCTGCCGGCAGGGCGGCATGGCGGCGATCCTGATCGAGCCGCTGGTGCTGGGCGCCGGCGGCATGCGGTTCTACAGCGCCCGCGTGCTCTCCGAACTCGCCCGCATTGCCCGCGCGCATGGCGTGCTCGTCATCGCCGACGAGGTGATGACCGGCTGGGGCCGCACGGGAACGCGCTTCGCCTGCGAACAGGCTGGGCTTCGCCCGGATATCCTCTGCACGTCAAAGGGCCTGACCGGCGGTGCGATCCCGCTTGCCGCGACGCTCGCGACCGAGGAAATCTTCCAGTCCCATTATTCCACCGACCGCCGGAAGACCTTCTTCCATTCGAGCTCCTATACCGCGAACCCCATGGCATGTGCGGCAGGCGTCGCCAATCTGAAGGTCTGGGCGGAAGAGCCGGTGCAGGACCGCATCGATGCCGTGGTGGCGGAACACGCAGCACGGCTGAAGCGGTTCGAGAACAACCCGAACTTCACCAATATCCGCCAGGCGGGCACCATTGCCGCACTCGATCTCGTCGTGCCGGCGGGCGGCTATCTCGCCGATTGCGGGCCGAAGCTCCGCGCCTTCTTCCGCGAAAAGCACCTGTTGCTGCGCCCTCTCGGCAACGTGCTCTACATCATGGCCCCCTATTGCGTGACGCCCGCGCAGCTTGACCGGTTCTATGACGGGATCGAGGAAGGGGCGGAACGGGTGCTGAAGGAATTCGCGCGGTGAGGGGAGCCCGGTCCAGCCGCATGGCCGGTTTTGGCCATGCCGTGCCCGGACGACGGGTCGAAAATCGCGAGATCGAACAATCGCTGGGGCTAGAGCCCGGCTGGATCGAAAGGCGTACCGGCATCCGCTGCCGCCACTGGGCCAGCGAGGGTGAAACGCTGAGCGGCCTTGCGGTCGAGGCCGGCCGCATGGCTATCGATCAGAGCGGAACAGCGCCCGAGGAAATCGGCCTCGTCCTGCTCGCGACCTCGACGCCGGATCATCTGCTGCCGCCCAGCGCGCCGCTCGTCGCCCACCGGCTCGGGCTCGCAGGCGCAGGCGGCATCGATCTCGCCGGTGCCTGTGCCGGTTTTCTCTACGCCCTGACGCTGGCGGACGGTTTCGTCCGCGCGCAGGGAAAATCCGTGCTCGTCATCGCGGCGAACATTCTCAGTCGCCGCATCAACCCGGCGGAACGCGCGAGCGCCGTGCTCTTCGCAGATGCCGCAGGCGCGGTCGTGCTGTCTCCTGACGGCGACGGGGGACGGGGGCTGGTCGGCGCCGATCTTCGAAGCGATGGCAGCGCCTATGACCTCATCACCATTCCCGCCGGCGGCTCCTCGCAGCCGTTCGGCCCGGGCATCGACCCGACCAATGCCCTGATGACCATGCGCGACGGGCGTGCGGTCTACGAGAAGGCCGTGCGGATGATGGTGGAGGCGGGCAGGGCAGCCCTGGCCGAAGCCGAGCTGGCGGCGGATGCGGTCACGCGCTTCGTGCCGCATCAGGCCAATGCCCGGATCTTCGACACGGTGGCCGATCAACTGCACCTCGGCCGTGGTATCACGGAGCGATCGATAGCCGGCTACGGAAATTCGTCCGCTGCCACGATCCCGCTGACACTCTCGCTGGCGCACAGGGCAGGGCGTATAGCCGAGGACGACGTGCTGCTGATGACGGCTGCGGGCGCCGGGATGACGGGTGGCGCGGTCGTGTGGAGGACATGAAACGGCCGCCTCCAGAGGGGGCGGCCGTCCTCGACACGCGTGAATTCTGGCCGGTCAGGCCGTTATCACGTTACCGGAGATATGCAGGTCTGCTGCCTTGACACCTTTCAGTAGAATGTCGCTGCCATCCGCAAAGTGCACGTGCGCAGATCCGCCGGTGTCCGTATAGACGGAGTAGGTGGCAGCACCTTTGACGGCGGACCCGATGATCAACCTGTCCTGGCCACCCGAACCGAAATCGTCGATGCGGAGCGCGCCGGACGCATTGAACACGAAGGTGTCGCTGCCCATACCGCCAATGAAGACGTCCTTGCCGCCGTTGGAAATGAGCGTGTCATCCCCGGCGCCACCGTTTAGAAGGTTATTCCCGCCGTTTCCGGTGATCATGTTGTCCAGTCCATTGCCGATCCCGTTGATCGATCCGGAACCCACCAGCGTCAGCCGTTCAACATTGTCAGACAATGTAAAGCTGACGCCCGCGTTGACGGTATCGACTCCGGCGTTCGCGGCTTCCAAGACCCGGTCGCCTACATTGTCCACGCTGTATGTGTCATTGCCGGTTCCGCCCTGCATCAGGTCCGCACCACTGCCGCCGGAGAGGCAATCGTCACCTCCGTTGCCAATCAGGGTATCCGCACCATCTCCGCCGCTGAGGTAGTTGCTCGCAGCGTTGCCGGTCAGGACGTTGTCGAGCGCATTGCCGATGCCGCGGGCGGCGGAGCCATCCAGGATCAGGTTCTCCACGTTCGACGTCAGGCTGTAGGCTATCGCGCTGTGCACCGTGTCGGTACCCCCGCCGGCCAGCTCGACCACGCGATCCCCTGAGGATTCGACGTAATAAGTATCGTCCCCGGAACCGCCGATCAAAGTGTCCGATCCGCCCAGCCCCTTGAGCACGTCGTCCCCGTCAAGGCCGATCAACACGTTGGAGCCACTGTTGCCGACCAGGATATTGTCCTGGGCGTTTCCGGTACCGTTCAGGTTCTGGGTGCCCGTGAGCGTGAGGTTTTCCACGTGTTCGGGCAGGACGTAGGAAATGCCGGCCTTCACCAGATCGCCGTCACCAAGCACGGTGTCCTTTACGATATCGGAAGCCTTGGAAACGATGAAGACATCGCCGGCACCATTCCCGGTGGCAGGATCCGTGCCCGGCTTCCAGCCGTCCAGAGAATAAGCCTTGATGTAGTCGATCTTCATGTCAGCGGACGTGAAGTTGGCATCGGGATGGCCCGGCCAGTAACCGCCGATCGCGAGGTTGGCGATCATGTACATCGGCTTGTTCATGTCTGCAGGGGTGGCGGCACGAAATACCTCTTCGCCATCGACGAACCAGACGAGATCCGACTTGGTCCAGAGCACGCCATAGGTGTGCATTCCGACCGAAAGATCGCTGACGACAGTGCCCTTGCCTTCTCCGGTGTGGACACCGCCGACATTCGTATGCACGGTCGTGTAGACCTTGGTCGGATCGTGACCCAGGACTTCGAAGACGTCCAGTTCCGGAGGCCAGGAGCTGTCTGCGGGCAGCAGCCAGAACGCTGGCCATGCGCCCTTCTCGTCGGGAAGCTGACATTTGATTTCAAAGTAGCCATAGGTCTGCGCGAAGGCGGATTTCGAGGAAATCATGCCGGAGGTGTAGTCATACCCCGTCGCAGCCTCGACCGCGGCAGATGAAGGGGCGGCGTGAATGTTCAGCACTCCGTTCGAGACGGTCAGCGGCTGGACTCCAAGCCCCTTGTAGGCCGGGTCCATGTAGATCTGCTCTTCGCCATTCGTATAGAGCGAGCGCATGCTGCCGTCGGCGTTGAAGCTCGGACGCCATGTCCCACCGTCGCTCTGCATGCTCAACTTGTCGAATTCGTCGACGAATGTCTGTTTCAGCGACGCGAGGTCCGTATCCGGATCGAAGGTCACGGTGGTCGAATTCGAATAAAGCGTGTCAGCGTAAGCCAGGGCTTTCACTCCTCAGCAAGTTCAAATGTTCGGATGAATGTTTATGCGAGATAACTTGTACGAAACTCGCGCGACGCAGCGAGCCTGATGCTCCGCAGCGCCTTCGTGTCGCCGTCGACGAAGCTCGTCTCGGACACTTTGGCCCCGGTGCAGCAAGAATGTGTTGAGAGTTTGTCACTGGACCGTGACATCCGTTCTATCGAAAGGGCGTACGAAGTACCATTCGTAATATCCCTTAAGGGTCGTCCCGGCGAACCGAGCCGTGCGCGCACCATCCCCTCGCACGCGGTTGACGCCACGGCCAAAGCTGGTAAAACCCGAACCGCTCCTCGAGGCATATTGCGCCGGAGCTTTGGGAAGAGTGTCCGAGTGGTTTAAGGAACCGGTCTTGAAAACCGGCGTGCGGGAAACCGTACCGTGGGTTCGAATCCCACCTCTTCCGCCATTTTGAAAATGTGCTAAATATCTAATAACTGCATGATGCATTTTGGATTAATTCTATGACCGATAGTTATCTTGACCTTCGTGATGAGTTATTCAAATTAAACCGCCTGGATATGCGGCGTGCTGACTATCAGGCAATCCTACATACCGTTCAGAGAATAATTGCGGGATTTAAAATAGAGCTTTTCAGTTTTTCTGGCGCTGGTTTAATGTTCAGAGCGAGGCCGGGGAATAAAATCAAAAAACCCAAAGATATCAGCGAAATTGCAGCGCCTCCTCCCCATTGTGTTACCGGCTTTCAGCGCTGCAACCCGCCCGGTATCCCAATGTTTTATGCCTCAAACCGGAGGATAGGTGCTCTACTTGAGACCGGCGTTAAGGCTGGTGATCGTGTTTACCTGTCGCAGTGGTCTATCTCCCAACCTTTCCCCCTCTCTATAATTCTGCACACGACCGGAACAAATTTGAATAGTAAAGTAGATTCTAGTTTGTCTGGTCCGCAGAGCGAAATAATAGTTCCATTTCTGGACAGGATATTTACAACTAGAATTCATAGCGATTTTAGCGACGAGTATAAATTAACTGCGGCTATCGCGCAGATCCTTACGACTAACTGGTGGGATCCGAAATCGACGCCTGACAACCTGGAGAGGTGCGCACTGCATTATTCGTCTGTGATTAGGTCGGACTTAATAAATTTCGCAGTCCCTGTTGAAATGGCAGCACGTAGTCTGCGGTTGGAGCATGTCATGGAATTAAAGGTGACTTCAATTACAGATGACACAGTTGAAGCAGTAATTAAAGATTCAACTCGCGATTTTAGCGGCACCAAAATTAATTGGTCGGGTGGGTGCAGAAATGTTCCGATGTTGAGAGCGCCCGACGGCAGCTGGACAATTACTAAATTCAAGGGTGGGTGGGGATTGGGAGTCCATGATGGACCTGTAAGTTCAGATTACGTATCTAAGTTATTGAACGAATAGGTGTCATCAGCTTGCATATTCACCCTTCCTTAACCATAACCCGAGCTTTGCCTGGCTTCTCCACAATTTTATTCGCATTTTCGCCATGTTCCCGGCATGGTTAAGAGAGGTGAACCTGCGGTCCTGGCGATCCAGTGGACGGCTGTGCCGGGGCAGGGTGTCGAGTGCGTTGAGGGTATAAGCGTCATGGTCCTTGAGTTGCGGAGCGTCCTGTCCGGCGGAACTGGCTTGCGATGGCTGGCGCTTGGTTTCATCTGCGTCGGCCTCGCTTCCTGCGGCACCACCCAGAGCAAGCCGCGTAGCAAGCACGGCAAGGAATATTTCTCCGAATCCGAGTATGGCGTGAAGGCGAGCCCCCGCGTTGCCTATGGCAAGAACATTCCGAAGGGCGGCGGGCGCTATATCGTGGGCAAGCCCTATGTGGTGAAGGGCAAGCGGTATGTTCCCAAGGAAGACTTCAGCTACAACAAGGTCGGCGTCGCCTCCTGGTACGGTTCCGCCTTCCATGGCCGCCTGACGGCCAATGGCGAAGTCTACGACCTGCAGGGCCTCACCGCTGCGCATCCGACGTTCCCGCTGCCGAGCTATGCGCGCGTCACGAACGTGGAGAACGGTTCCTCGATCATCGTGCGGGTCAACGACCGCGGGCCCTATCATTCCAACCGTCTCATCGACCTTTCCGGCAAGACCGCCGAGATGCTGGACCTCAAGCACAGCGGCACCGGCAAGGTGCGCGTGCAATATGTCGGCAAGGCGCGCATGGACGGGCACGACATGCCCTTCCTGATGGCCTCCTACCGTCCGAAGGGCAGCAAGCTCAAGGGCTTCGATCCCGGCGGACAGATTGCGACAGGCGTGATGGTGGCGTCCAACCAGCCGCTGCGCCGCCAGGTGCAGACGCTCGATGCGCAGGCGGATTCGATCGGCTATGCCGGCAATACGCCGAGCGCGCAGTATGATGGCGCGGAAAGCGCTGACGCCTTCTCCACCATGCCGACCCCGCGTCCGCTCGCCGCTGCCGCAGCCCCGGCTCCGGATTACAGCCTCGATGGCCAGCAGGCGGAGCTTGCGAGCTTCCCTGTTCTGCCCGATGTCGGTCCCTTCCCCTATGAGCGTCCGATGTACACGCTCGGCACCATTTCAGCAGCGTCCGCCTTCATCGAGGTCCCGGCCAATGCGGACGGCCCGTTCGACGCAGTGCTGCATTTCAAGGGTGAGCTGACGGAGCAGTCGATCCTCGCCTCCTATCACCGCATGTCGAACAAGTAAGGGGACAGGTGGCGCCGGTACGCTGGCGCTGCTTGGAATCGCTGGCCGCAAAGGCTACACCTGAACTCCCGACACCGACGGGATCAGTCATGAAAACTCTGCTTGCCTCTCTCATCGCGTTCCTCCTCGTTCCGGCCGGTCTGACAGGCGCTCTCGCGGCAGAGCAGCCAGCGGCAGGCTTCGACACCAAGGCCGGCCAAGCCTACATGATCGAGGCGCGCACCGGCAGCGTGCTCCTCGCCAAGGCAGAGGACCAGCCGGTTTCGCCCGCCTCGCTCGCCAAGATCATGGTGGCGGAGACGGTCTTTGCGGCGCTGAAGAGCAAGGAGATTACGCTCGATACCGCCTACAAGGTCACGGAGCATGCCTGGCGCACCGGCGGCGCGCCTTCGGGCACGGCGACCATGTTTGCCGCGCTGAATTCCACCGTCCGGGTCGAAGATCTCCTGAAGGGCGTCATGGTGCTTTCGGCCAACGATGCCTGCATCATTCTCGGCGAGGGACTTTCCGGCAGCGAGGACAAGTTTGCGGAACGCATGACGGCACGTGCCCGCGATCTCGGGCTGAAGACGGCGGAATTCAAGAATGCCTCCGGCCTGCCGAACCCCGGCAACCGCATCACCATGAAGGAGCTTGCCCTCCTGTCCCGCCACCTGCAGGCGGAGTATCCGGACCTTTACAAGATCTACGCCACCCCGGATTTCGAGTGGAACAAGATCCGCCAGCGCAACCGCAACGGCCTCGTTCTCGCCGGCTTCGGCGTGGACGGGCTGGCGACCGGCTTTACCGAGGGCCAGGGCTATTCCATCGCCGCCTCCATGGAGCGGGACGGCAAGCGGCTGTTCGTGGCGCTTGGTGGACTTGCCAGCGAAAAGGAGCGGCAGGAGGAAACGCGCCGCGTGCTGGAATGGGGCCTCGGCAGCTTCGATTTCCGCAAGCTCTATGCGGCCGGCGAGACGGTCGGCGAGGTGAGCGTCTACGGCGGCGTGAAATCGCATGTGGACGTCATCGCGAAGGATGCGGTCGACATCTTCATGCCGACCTCCAATCCAGAGCGAGTGACCGGCCACATCACCTACACATGGCCGATCTATGCGCCGGTGCCCGCGGGCAAGGAAGTGGGCCGGCTGTCGCTCTATGCCGGGCCGCGACTGCTGCGCGAGGTGCCGCTCTATGCCAAGTCGGCTGTGGAGGAGGGGGGCCTGACGGACCGCGCGCTCGATGCGGTCAAGGAACTGGTTCTCTTCTGGTGGTGACGTCTTTTCCGGTGGGGATCGCGCGGAAAGCGTACGGAGCGCGAAAGCCGCGGTTTCCCTTGCCACAATCTTCCACTAAGTAAGGGCGAGCGGTCCTTCCGGCCGGCCATTCCAGGGAATTGAATCTGCTTGTCTCGATCCGGTCTCTTTATCAGCTTTGAAGGCGGCGAAGGCGCCGGCAAGTCTACGCAGATCCGGCGGCTGGCGGAGACGCTCGGGGCGAGGGGGCTCGACGTCGTCGTAACCCGCGAACCCGGCGGCAGCCCAGGCGCCGAGGCCGTGCGCCACGTGCTGCTGAACGGCGCGGCAGAGGCCTACGGCACCCGTATGGAGGCCCTTCTCTTCGCCGCAGCCCGCAGCGACCATGTGGAACAGGTGATCCGGCCTGCGCTGGAGCGCGGAGCCGTGGTGCTCTGCGACCGGTTCATGGATTCATCCCGCGTCTACCAGGGCGTAACCGGCAATCTCGCGCCGGATTTCATCGAAGCCTTGCAGCGGGTGGCGGTCAATGGCGTGGTGCCAGACAGGACGATCATCCTCGACATTCCGGCCGAGCAGGGCCTGGAGCGCGCCAGAAGCCGGGGGCAAGCGGCGGCGGAGGGGCCGGACCGCTACGAGAAGGAGCGGCTCGAAACCCATGAGAAGCGCCGGGACGCCTTCCTCGACATCGCGATCCGGGAACCGGAACGCTGCCGCGTCGTCAATGCGGCGCGCAACGCAGACCAGATCGCCGCCGAGATCGAAAAGCTGGTGGACGTGCTGCTGAAGCCAAAGGGCGGCAGCCGACGGGCAGCGGACAGTAACCGATGAGCGAACAGGATCCGAGCCTGCTGGACGGCGCCATTCCGCCCGCCGAGAACGACAAGCTGTTCGGCCATGATGCCGCGCAGGATTTCCTTGCGCGTTCCTACCGCTCGGGGAAGGGGCACCACGCCATCCTGATCGAGGGGCCGGAGGGGATCGGCAAGGCGACGCTTGCCTACCGGTTTGCCGCCCATGTGCTGGCCCATCCGGACCCGGCGTCAGCCCCGGACTTCCTTGCCGATCCGGATCTGGAGTCCGCCATCGGTCGCCAGATCGCCTCCGGCGCCTCGCACAACCTGCTCCACCTCGCCCGGCCCCGTGACGAGAAGACCGGGCGGCTGAAATCGGCGATCACCGTGGATGAAATCCGGCGGCTCACCAAGTTTTTCGGCCAGACCTCCGGCACCGGCAACTGGCGCATCGCGATCGTCGATCCCGCAGACGACATGAACCGCAATGCCGCGAACGCGGTGCTGAAAATGCTGGAAGAGCCGCCGAAGCGGGCGATGTTCCTGGTGCTGAGCCACGCGCCGGGCAAGCTCCTGCCCACCATCCGCTCACGCTGCCAGACGCTGACCCTGTCGGCGCTTTCCGACCCGGACATGGAGCAGGCGCTCGGTCACCTCGGCGTGACATTGCCGGCGAGCGGCCGGGAAGCCGTGCTTTCCGCGGCCAAGGGCAGCGTTGCCACCGCCCTGAAGCTCGTGAACTACGGTGGCGCGGACATCGTCGCAGCCTACCGGGACACGCTCTCGGCCACCGGACCTCAGGCCCGCAAGAAGATGCACAAGCTCGCCGACGTGCTCTCGGGCAAGGATGCCGAGACGATCTACGATTTCTTCATCGAGCACGTGACCGACGATCTGGTGGAGCGGGCGAGGGGGGCGGCACTGTCCGGCGACCTCGGAGAGGCGAACCGGCTGGCGCGCCTTTCTGCCGAGATCACCGAACGGGTGACGGTGTCGCAGGCCTATAATCTCGACCGCAAGCAGACCATCATCTCGCTTCTCGAATCGATCGCCTGACGCAGGCCCGCAAAGTTGATGTTTCGCTTCAGGCAAACATGGGTTAAGAGCGGGCCAGCCAAGCAAACAATTTCAGATCCTGGACCTCAAGAACCATGACGGACAAGACGCCCTTTTACATCACGACCGCGATCTCCTATCCGAACGGCAAGCCGCATATCGGCCATGCCTACGAACTGATCGCGACCGATGCCATGGCGCGTTTCCAGCGGCTCGACGGACGCGAGGTCTTCTTCCTTACCGGCACCGACGAGCATGGCCAGAAGATGGAACAGACGGCCCGCCGCGAGGGCATCACCGCGCAGGAGCTGGCAGACCGGAATTCCGCCGAATTCCAGGCGATGACGACGCTGCTCAACGCCTCGAACGACGATTTCATCCGCACCACCGAACCGCGCCACCACAAGGCGGTTCAGGACCTCTGGCGCCGCATGGCCGCTGCTGGCGACATCTACAAGGACAGCTATGCCGGCTGGTATTCGGTGCGCGACGAGGCCTATTACCAGGAAGACGAAACCGAAGTGCGCGCCGATGGCGTGCGCTACGGACCCCAGGGCACGCCTGTCGAATGGGTGTCCGAGGAAAGCTACTTCTTCAAGCTGTCGGAATATGGCGACAAGCTGCTCGCGCATTACGAGGCCAACCCCGATTTCATCGGCCCGGCCGAGCGCAGGAACGAGATCATCTCCTTCGTGAAGTCCGGGCTCAAGGATCTCTCGATTTCGCGCACCACCTTCGACTGGGGCATTCCTGTGCCGGATGATCACGATCACGTCATGTATGTCTGGGTCGATGCGCTGACCAATTATCTCACGGCGACCGGCTGGCTGGATGATGGCCCGCGTGCGAAGTTCTGGCCGGCAAGCATCCACATGATCGGCAAGGACATCATCCGCTTCCACGCCGTCTACTGGCCTGCCTTCCTGATGTCGGCCGGTGTACCGGTGCCGGAGCGCGTCTTCGCCCATGGCTTCCTGCTCAACAAGGGCGAGAAGATGTCGAAGTCGCTGGGCAACGTGGTCGACCCGGTCAACCTCGTGAACCATTTCGGTCTCGACCAGGTGCGCTACTTCTTCCTGCGCGAAGTTTCGTTCGGCCAGGACGGGAGCTATAGCGAGGAACAGATCGGCATTCGCATCAATGCGGATCTCGCCAACGGCATCGGCAACCTCGCCAGCCGCTCGCTGTCCATGATCGTCAAGAACTGCGACGGAAAGATCCCCGAATGCGGTGCGCTGACGGATGCGGACAAGGCCATGCTCGCCTCCGCCGATGCCATGATCGGCATTGCCCGTGACGAGATGAACCGGCTCCAGATCCACAAGGCGCTGGCGGCAATCATCGCCGTCGTTTCCGAAGGTGACCGCTATTTCGCGGGCCAGGAACCCTGGGCTCTGAAGAAGACCGATCCGGCGCGCATGGCAACCGTGCTTTACGTAACGGCAGAAGTCGTCCGCCAGGTTGCGATCCTTCTGCAGCCCTTCGTGCCCGCATCTGCGGCCAAGCTGCTCGATCTCGTGGCCGTTCCGGCCGATGCGCGCGATTTCGCGCGTCTGGGCGCTGCCGGACGCTTGAAGGCCGGCACGGAACTGACCGCACCGACACCCGTTTTCCCGCGCTATGTCGCGCCGGAGGCCTGATTAACGTGCTGATCGATAGCCACTGCCATCTCGACTTCCCGGATTTCGCGGAAGAGCTCGATCAGGTCGTCGCGCGGGCGCACGAGGCTGGCGTCAAGCAGATGATCACAATCTCGACGCGCGTGCGCAAGCTGCCGCAGCTGCTTGCGCTCTGCGAGCGTTTTCCGTCGATCCATTGCTCGGTCGGCACGCATCCGAACAATGCGAACGAGGAACTGGACGTCACCGCGGACGAACTGGTCAAGCTCTCGGAGCATCCGCGTGTCGTGGCGATCGGCGAGGCGGGTCTCGACTATTTCTACGATACGCAGAAGCCAGAAGACCAGCGCGCCGGCTTGCTCGTGCACATCGAGGCCGCGCGGCGCACCGGCCTGCCGCTGATCATCCACAGCCGCTCGGCAGATGAGGACATGGCGGCGATCCTGACCGAGGAAACGGGGAAGGGGACCTTC
>CAMFHT010000096.1 GCA_945952245.1 uncultured Rhizobium sp.
GCAAGCAGGTGCGGGAAGGCGACAAGGTGCTCTTCTGGTTCGTCTCCGGCAATCGCGACGAGAGCGTCTTCGAGGACCCCTTCCGGGTCGATCTCCGCCGCACGCCGAACCGGCACCTCGCCTTCGGCCAGGGCGGCGCGCATGTCTGCCTCGGCATGTGGCTGGCACGGCTGGAAGTGCGGCTGCTGTTCCAGGAGCTCGCCAAGCGGCTGAAATCCATCGAGCAGGTCGGAGAGCCCGCCTTCCTGCGCTCCAATTTCGTCGGCGGGGTCAAGTATCTCCCCGTCCGCATCACGCTGCAATAAGGGGGCGGCGCCTGCCGTTTCCCGCTATTTCAAACATGGTCATAGAGGCCTTTCTGGGAGGAGAAGCCAATGAGCAATGAAAGACTGCGGGTTCTGTTCTGCGATCACCTGAACCTCGCGCGCGGCAAATACCTGCCCATCAAGAAGGCCTCGAGCGGCTCCACCCGCGTCTGCCAGGGCACGTTCGGCGTCACCTATGACAAGGACCTGATCCCCGCGCCCGGCTCCAAGGTGCTCGACGGACTGCCGGACGTGGAGATCCGCTTCCGCGAGGAGGACATTCGCGACAGCTGGTATCCGGATACGAAGGTGGTGGTCGGCGATCTCTACGAGAACGGCCATGCCTTCGGCGCCTGCGGCCGGCATGCGCTGAAGAAGGCGATATCGGACTGGCAGGCGCTCGGCTTCGATCCCATGGTCGGCCTCGAGCTTGAGGCCTTCGCCTTTCAGCAGCGCGAGGACGGCACGCTCGTGCCCTACGACACGCCGAAGGCCTATGTCTATTCCACCGGCCCGTTTGCCGATCCGAACGGCTTTACCGAAGCCGTCTGGGACCGGGCCAGCGAACTCGGCTTCGCCATCGACAGCGCGACCTCGGAATTCGACACGCCGCAGTTCGAGTTCACGCTCACCTTCGACCATGCGCTGAAGGCGGTGGACGACATTTTCCTCTTCCGCCAGCTTGCCCGCGAAGTGGCGCTGGAGCACGGCATCATCCTCACCTTCCTGCCAAAACCCATCCTCTCCAAGGGCGGCAGCGGCCTGCATGTCAACTTCTCCTTCCGCGACCGGGACGGCAAGAATGCGGTCGGCGAGCCGGACCGGCTGAGCCCCGTCGCCGAAGGCGCGATCGCCGGGCTCATGCACCATCACCGCGGCATGGCCGGGCTCGTCGCCCCCATCGTCAATTCCTACGACCGGCTGAAGCCTTCGTCGATGAGCGGCTACTGGCGGAACTGGGGCGGCGATCACCGCGGCGTCACCACCCGCATCTCCGCCGAACGGGGACCGAAGGCCCGCATCGAGCACCGCATGGGCGACGGCGCGGCCAATCCCTACACGCTGGTCGCGACCGTGCTTCAGGCGGCGCGCCTCGGCTATGTCGGCCAGTATCCGCTGCCGCCGATGGAAACGGGCGATTGCTTCGGCAGCCATGATGCGACCGATGGCGTGCCGGATACGCTTGGCGAGGCGCTCGACGCGCTGGAGGCGGATGCCGCCCTGATGGATGCGGTCGGTCGGCTGCTCTGCGAGAACCACGTCTTCATCAAGCGCGACGAGATCGAGAAGACCAAGGCGCTCGAAGGCGAGGCGCTCCGCGATTTCTACATCCACTACATCTGAGGAACGAGTGATGGCGCGTGTAACCTGGGTACTTGAAGACGGCCGCCGCATCGAAGCGGACGTGGCCGATGGCACCAATCTCATGAATGCGGCGGCACAGCACAACGTGCCCGGCATCATCGGCGAATGCGGGGGCTGTCTCTCCTGCGCCACCTGCCATGTCTATGTGGACGAGGCCTGGCTCGCAAGGACCGGCGAGGCCGACGGCACCGAAGATGCCATGCTGGACGCGACCGACGCGCCGCGGAAACCCGAAAGCCGGCTCTCCTGCCAGATCCTGGCAGCGCCCGCGCTGGACGGACTTGTGCTGCACGTGCCGGGGTGATGGGTGCCGACATCGCAACAAGTCTCCCTCCCCACAAGGGCCCTTCGACAGGCTCAGGAGGGGGACTACGTCGTGCCCTTTCCTCATCGCCCCTTCCGGCAATTTATTAATTGACAGTTCAGTCAAAATGAATCCTAATTCCCCGATGTCACGGTGCCTTGCGGCTCGTCCGGGCGCCCGGTAGAGGAGGAATGATGCATGACCAGCATGACCCGCCGCACGGCTCTCACCCTCATCGGCGCCACCGCGCTCGCCGCTCCCTTCATCCGCCGGGCGCGGGCAGAGGATCAGGTCCTCAACGTCTATAACTGGGCGGATTACATCGGCGAAACGACGATCGAAGACTTCCAGAGCGCTACCGGCATTGCCGTCACCTACGATACCTACAGTTCGGCCGAGGAAATGCAGGCGAAGATGCTTGCCGGCCAGACGGGTTACGACGTGGTGGACATGGCGGGCCTGTCCCTGCCGCAGTTCCTCAAGGCCGGGATCTACGACAAGCTCGACCGGTCGAAGCTGCCGAGCTGGGGCAATCTCGATCCCGAAGTCCTGCGCATCCTCGCGAACTGGGACCCCGGCAACGAGCACGCCATTCCCTACATGTGGGGTTCGGTCGGCTTCACCTACGAGCTCGACATGGTGAAGGAGCGGCTGCCGGATGCGGACCTCGCCTCCATGGACGTACTGCTGAAGCCGGAGAATGCGGAAAAGCTCGCGGATTGCGGCATCTCCGTGCTCGATTCTCCGACCGACATCCTGCCCATGGTCATGCGCTATCTCGGCCTCGACTGGGACAATGCCACGGATGCGGATTTCCAGAAGGCGGCGGATGCGATGAAGCCGATCCGCAAATATATCCGCACCTTCGACAACACCAATTACCTGAACGCCATCCCGAACAAGGAGCTTTGCCTGATCAACAACTGGTCGGGCGATTACAACACGGCGAAGACCCGTGCGGCGGAGGCGGGCGTGGATATCAACCTCGGCTATTTCGTGCCGAAGACCGGCGCGCCCGCCTGGTGCGACTGCCTCTGCATTCCCGCGGATGCGAAGAACAAGGACAATGCCTACAAGTTCCTGGAGTTCATGCTGCAGCCCGAAGTCATCGCCAAGTGCTCGAACTTCACCAACTACGCAAACGGCAACCTCGCCTCCAAGAAGTTCGTCGATCCGAAGCTGCTCGCAAATCCTGCGGTCTATCCGGATGCCGAGGTAATGAAGCGGCTCTGGGCGCCCAAGGCGCAGACGCCGGAGCAGGAGCGGGTGATGACGCGCCTCTGGTCGGCCATCAAGTCGGACGGGTAAGCGCACCGGCTTTGCCCTAAGCCCCGGCTCTGCTATGATTCGAGGAAGGATGCCCGCGCTTCGCGCCGGGCACCATCAGCGATCGCGGGCGGGTCTTGATCACAGTGGAAGAGCAGCGGGCCAAAGCGGACCACAACAATCTCGTGGTCGCGATCGCGCTCGGCTCGACGATCTACAACGGCATACTCGCGATCATCAACGGCAACATCGCGAGCCTCGCCTTCGCCCACGTGGCGCTGACGGAGATCTCGCTGCTGTTTGCGGCGCTGCTCTTCGTGCTGCGCAAGGGCTTCTACCGGGCCGATCTCTCCGTCATCCTCTATATCGGCTTCACGCTGGCGATGACGGTCTATGTGTCGATCTGCACGCGCACGGTCTATGTGGATTTCTTCCGCAACATCCTCATCATCTTCTGCTTCACGCTGATGGGCAGCTGGGCGTCGAAGGATACGGTGCGGCTCGCCTTCAAGATCGCCTGCAGCCTGGTGCTGATCGTGCTGCTCATGGAGATCTTCGTGATCTCGATCTACGAGGACCTGTTCTATCCGGCCCGCTATTTCGTGAACACGCGCGGGCTCGTGCAGCACGAATTCGGCGGCAGCAAGCTTTTCCAGAACTCGCTGAAGATCCCCGGCCGCTTCTCCTTCGGCATCATCGACCACCGCGCCTCCTCGCTCTTTCTCGAACAGGTTTCGCTCGCCAATTTTTCCGGCGTGCTGCTGATCTTCATCATCTCCTTCTGGGAAAACCTCTCGAAGGTCGAACGCGCGCTCTTCATCTTCACCGTCGTGCTGATCCTCGTCACCAATGACAGCCGCAGCATGCTGATCTTCTCCTTCGTGTGCTTTGCCGGCTATTTCCTCTTCCCGCGCATTCCCCGCATCTTCGCCGTCCTCTACATGCCGCTGATCGTGCTGACGGGCCTGATCGTCCAGACGCTGAAGCCGGATGCGGACGGCGATACGCTGGATGGCCGCGTGGTGCTGACGATGAAGCACATGATGAACATGGACGTGCCGGCCATGCTGGGCCTGTCGGCGCCCGAGGCCGCACAGTTCGGCGACAGCGGCTATCTCTACGTCATCTATGCCGGCACGATCTTCGGGCTGATCGCGCTCTGGCTCTTCGTCACCTTCTATCCCGGTGGCGAGACGCCCTCGCAGCGGCGCTGCGTGCACGCGGTCTCGATCTTCATGTTCATGAACCTCTTGATCGGCGGCACCGCCGTGTTCTCGATCAAGGTCGCGGGCCTGCTCTGGCTGCTCGTCGGCCACCTCAAGTACCAGCCGGAGGGCAGGGTGGCTTGGCAGGACAATGCGGCCGGAGAAGGCGGATTGCCGGAGCCGCAACTCGCAGCTGCACGGCAGTAAAACCGGCTTAAGACCTTGGCGCTATTCTCCGGCTGCTGAACGGCCGGATGAACCGGCGCCGGAGTTGCCAAAGACCATGCTGATCGAACTGCAATATGTCCGCGCCATCGCAGCACTCCTGGTGGTCTATTTCCATTCGGTGCTGCAGATCGACAAGCTGGGCCTTGCCTCCAACGGCGGCTTTCCGCTGTTCGGCGAAAGCGGGGTGGATCTCTTCTTCGTGCTCTCCGGTTTCGTGATGTGGCTGACGACCAGCGGCAAGCAGATCTCGACCGCCGAATTCTACAGCCGCCGCATCACCCGCATCGTGCCGCTCTACTGGACGCTGACGCTGATCGCCGCCGCGATTGCGCTCGTCGCGCCGAGCCTGCTCAAATCCACCGTCTTCGACGTGCCGCACCTGGCGGCGAGCCTGTTCTTCATCCCCTGGGTCAATCCCGCCAGCGCCGAGGGGCTGATCATGCCGGTCATCGTGCCCGGCTGGACGCTGAACTGCGAGATGTATTTCTACCTGATCTTCGGCCTGCTCCTGCCCGTCGCCGAGCGCTACCGCGCCTTCGCGCTGGCCGCGGCCGTCGGCGGCATCACGCTTCTCTGCCATCTGCTGCCGGCCTCGACGCCGACGACCTTCTACCGCAATCCGGTGACGCTGGAATTCGTGGCGGGCGTCTTCCTTGCCGATCTCTGGCTGAAGCGGCGTCTGCTGCCTCAGCGGCTCGCTGTGATCATGCTGCCGCTCGCCTTCGCCGTCATGCTGATTGCGGACCACCTGCACCTCACCGCCTGGCGGGCGCTGACGTTTGGCCTGCCCGCCGTCATGGCGATCTGGAGCACGCTGTCGATCGACTGGAAGCGGATCGGCGAATGGCGGTTCCTCGCCCGCATCGGCGATGCCTCCTACAGCCTCTATCTCACCCATGCCTTCGTGCTCGCCGGCGCCCGCGTCGCCTTCGGGCATGTGCCGGAGGCGCTGCGCAGCCCCTATCTGTTCATGCTCTTCGCGCTTGCCGCCTCCGTCGCGGTCGCGCTCCTGGTCTATAATGGCTTCGAGGCGCCGGTGGACCGGGCGCTCCGCAAGTTTCGGCGCAGGCCTTCACCAGCCGTAAACGCGGCGGAGCTAAAAGGCCTTTGAAGCGATGAAGCTTGAGGAGAGCCGACCTTGACGATCCTGCCCGCCGCGATGTTGCGGCCCCTTGTCCTTCTGACTGCGCTCCTGGCCGCCGGTCAGAGTCTCGCCGCCGATCCGCTCTGCTTCCGGGGGGTAAACCTTTCCGGCGGGGAATATGGAGAAAAGGGCGGCATCTACGGCACCAACTACATCTACCCCTCCGAAAAGACCGTCCACTACTTCGCCGCCAAGGGCATGAACGCGGTGCGCCTGCCGATCAAGTGGGAGCGGCTGCAGCCGGTGCTGTTCGAACGGCTGGACGGCCGCGAACTCGACCGTCTCAACGAGACCGTGCGCATGATCCGCAAGGCCGGCATGACCGTGATCCTCGATCCGCACAATTTCGGCCAGTACGAGAAGAAGACGATCGCGACCGAGACCGTGCCGAAGCCGGCGCTCGCCGATTTCTGGACGCGCCTAGCCGCGGAATATTCAGGCGATAGCGGCGTGGTCTTCGGCCTGATGAACGAGCCCTACGACATCAAGGCGCCGGACTGGCTGGAGGCCGCCAATCTGGCGATCGCCGCAATCCGCAACGTCAAGGCGGAGAACCTCATCCTCGTGCCCGGCACGATCTGGAGCGGCGCCTATACCTGGTCGAAGGACATTCCGGGTGGCTCCAACGCGACCGTGATGCAGGGCGTGAAGGACCCGCTCGACCATTACGCCTTCGAATTTCACCAGTACCAGGATGGCGACATGTCCGGCACGCACGACACCTGCGAGCGGGCGGGTGATGCCGTGCAGGGGCTGGAACAGGTTTCGGAGTGGCTGCGCCAGCACGGCAAGCGCGGCCTGCTCGGCGAATTCGGCGGTTCGAAGGACAAGGCCTGCCTTGCGGGGCTGAAAGCCATGACCGGCACGCTCGCGAAGGACAGCGACGTCTGGATCGGCTGGACCTACTGGGCCGCC
Organism: uncultured Rhizobium sp.; assembly: GCA_945952245.1. GTDB lineage: Bacteria > Pseudomonadota > Alphaproteobacteria > Rhizobiales > Rhizobiaceae > Gellertiella. Next base: position 6,733 of record CAMFHT010000096.1, read on the forward strand.
GGCGAATGGTGGCCGGAAACCGAGGCGCTGAACATCCAGCCGCGTTCGGAAAAGACGCCGCCGCAGCTCGCCGCGCTCAAGGAGGCGCTGAAGGGGCCGGCGGACCCGGACCGCTGTCTCGCCAGATGAAGCCATGCCCGTTCCGGCGCATCCCGCAAGGATGCATTAACCAAAAAAGCGTAGGTTTTGCATGAAACCGGACAGGACCATGCGGCGTGCGACACCGCCGAGGCGAGCGATACGATGACCGATGACGATCACGGCTCTGCCCGGCCAGGGCAGCAAAGCCCTGCGGCAGGCGTCGATGCGCCGCGCCGCGGACCGGTGATCCGTACCTCCGATTTCGTGACCGCGCCGCGCCCGACCCCGGAACCCGCGGCCGCCGCCGCCCCTACCGACAGTCCCAGCCCCGTCTCCGACCGCCTGCGCCGGCTTGCCCGCGATCCCTCGGATTATTACCGCCCGGAGCCGCAGGAGCCGCCGGAACCGGAAGCCGCAGCCGCCGAGCCCGCCCCGTCGCCGCCACGCGCGGCCCGGCCCGAGCCCGCCCGCGCGCCGCTTCGGGTCGCGGTCACCGAAATCCCGCCGATCAAGACCGTGCCTTCGGGTATTGCCGCGGAGCCGCCGATCATCGATGCGGCCATGGTGCTGCGTGCCGGCTGGACGCACCGCTTCGTCATCCTCGCGCTCGTCATCCTGATGGCGGGCCTGGGTGGCGCCGCCTCCACCGTGCTGCCGCGGAAATACACCGCGACGACCACGCTCTATTTCGATCCGCAGGACGTCAGCCTCGATGGCCAGCAGGGGCCGGGCCTCTCGCAGGAAGTGGTGCTCGCCCGCATCGACAGCCAGTCGCAGATCCTGATTTCGCGCCGCGTGCTTTCCGCCGTGGCCAACGAGCTGAAGCTTGCCGACGACCGCGAATTCGGCGGCCCGCCGGTCACCGTCACCGCCAAGCTCGGCAAGGCCGTGACCGTCCAGCGCGAGGACAACACCTATGTCGTCAACCTCGCGGTGAAGAGCAAGGATGCGGAGAAATCCGCCAATATTGCCAACACCATCGTCAAGGCCTTCACCGCCGAGCAGCAGAACGCCGCCGCCGGCGATTACGACAACAACACGACCACGCTCGACGGCCGCCTGAAGGAGCTCGAAAGCCAGCTGCGCCAAGCGGAGCAGGCGGCGGCCGATTTCCGCGCTCGCAACAATCTCGAACCCGCCGCAACGACCGATCCCGACCAGGCGAAGCGCACGGCAGCGCTCGAAGAGCTGCTGCTCGCCGCCCAGAGCAAGACGATTGCCGCCAAGGCCCGCTACGACGCCGTCTCGCGCTTCCAGGTCGCCGATCTCGTGGCCGGCAATGCGCCCTCCGACGGCGCGGCCTCTTCCAGCACCACGCTCGCCCAGCTGCAGCAGCAATACGGCACGGCGGCGGCGAACGTCAGCAATCTCGAAACCAAGCTCGGCACGCGCCACCCGCAGCTCGTTGCGGCACGGGCGACGCTCGACAGCGTCTCCGCCGCCATCCGCAGCGAGATCGCCCGCATGACGACGGCAGCCCAGGCCGATTACGAGCGGGCGCGGGCGGAGGAGGATGCGGTTGCCAAGGAGCTTTCCGTCCAGCGCGCGCTCGACAACAACAAGTCCGGCCCACTGATCGAATACCGCGAGCTGAAACGCAAGGCCGATGCCGCCCGCGATATCTACGAGACGGTGCTGAAACACTCCCGCCAGACCAGCGAGGAGCAGCGGCTCGTGAAGAGCAATGTCCGCGTGATCTCGGCCGCCGAACCGCCGCTGCAGGCCGACGGCCCGCCCCGCTCCATCCTCCTCGTCGCCTGCACCTTCGCCGGCCTCATCGCCGGCCTCATGCTGGGGCTGCTCTATGCGGTGGTGCGGTTGTTCGTGGGCAGGGCGCGGGCGAAGGGGTGAGGGGGGCGCGGTTGTGGAGATATAGTTTCGACGGCGCGTCCGGTTTGCGCCATTTGCGGACAAAGTAAACTGCTCAACCACGCAGCGATCGGCAAGTTTGCGGCCGCAAAGCTAACCCCAAGTCAAGCTATTAAATTGTTATCGAATAGTGTTGTTCGATAAGCTTTAAGGTGGCACACGGCGACCGACAGGAAGGGCAATCGACCGCCGAGTGGCTTTAACCAGAAGTCGATCAGTTTGGCACAGCGCAGGTTATCTCTGTCACCCTGTCGCAGGTGGGTAGGTCGCAAAGCTGTCCGCTGGTGATTATCTTCGTGGGCGGGGCGTCCATGACCACCTTCACGTCGATAGCCTCTCCAAGCTGTCTAGCGTTGCACCAAAGTGTAGCCGCAGCCTTGCCGTCAATACCACCCGGGCTGCAGTTGTTTGCCCAACTGGGGCACATATCGAGAGAGACCTTTTCCACCTGCGGTCCATAGAACTTAAAGCTAGTGGCGGATGGACTTTTCTCCTTCCAACTTGGGAGTGTAACAGATTCAGTGTTCACTTGTCCGCGTTCGGACTGGACGGTTATTACAACTGCATCTTCTCTTTTTCTTGTACATGACAACGGCAAAGTGGTGGAAATCTTGTAGCGTTTCAGCTCACCATCTTTGATCGGCTCGCTGATCTGTGGGGAGGTGCATGTTGCCCCCTCTACGCGTACTTTGATGCGATCTGTGACGATCTCGCCAAAGCGGGTGAAACTGAGCTCGACCGTGAAACGTTCCGGGCTGTCTGTAGTCTTCACATAATATGTTATGCCGGGATTGACGGTCTTCAGGCACTGCGTAAAACCGTTAAGGATGTCAGAGTTGATCACCTGAGCGCTTTTTTGCAGAAAATAAGACTGATATTTCATACTATCAGAATTGCCGCACGCGACGTCCTTGAACGATGCATTACCTTCGACGGGTATATCCTCTATTGGTATGGTTACGCCCCAATCCGATTCACTGGAGTTGCAGTACGCCTGCTTGGTTTTTTCAAAGATCTCAGTGGAATCGACAACGTTATAACGGTCGTAGATTCCGTATTGTAAGAGAACAGCGCATTGACTCGGAGGGAACGCGAGAGCGTATCCGGCCCAAAAGAAATATGCTGCGAAAAAAAATAGTCTTCTCATGAACTCCCCCTCTGGTTTAACTAGTGTGAGTGGCAACAGCTTTTGATATCAAAAATATCAGCAATCGCAAGATTTACTATAATTTTAGGGGTAAACCGGGGATCATTTAGTGTGGCTGCGAATGGCCGGTATATTGACAAGGACAAAATGTTTAGAACGAGATGATAGCCGTGGGCATTAGTTTGCCATGTAACTCGTATGTAGCCGCAAGAACTTCAGTGTACTTTCCGGCCCCAAAGCCGCGAACTCTCACCGCCAGCCTTCACCCTCATCCCCCTTCCCACCACCCCGCCCGAACGCTACCTTCCGCCACGAACCACGGCACAAGGCGGGACGATATGGCGGCAGCGGATGTGAAACTCGAGGAAAGCTGGCGGCAGGCGCTGGGGGGTGAGTTCGCGAGCCCCTACATGCAGTCGCTCAGGGAGTTTCTCGTGGCGGAGAAAGCGGCGGGGAAGCGGATCTTTCCGCGGGGGCCGGATTATTTTCGAGCGCTCGATCTGACGCCGGTCGAGAATGTCCGCGTCGTGATCCTCGGGCAGGATCCCTATCACGGGGCGGGGCAGGCGCATGGGCTCTGCTTCAGCGTGCAGCCTGGCGTGCGCATTCCGCCTTCGCTCGTCAACATCTACAAGGAGCTGGAGACGGATCTCGGGATAAGACCCGCCCGCCACGGCTTTCTCGAAAGCTGGGCGCGGCAGGGGGTGCTGCTCCTGAACAGCGTTCTGACGGTGGAGGAGGCGCGCGCCGCCTCGCACCAGGGTCGCGGCTGGGAAAAGTTCACCGATGCGGTCATCCGGGTGGTCAACGAGCGGGTGGAGCACTGCGTCTTCATGCTCTGGGGCTCCTACGCGCAGAAGAAGGCGGCCTTCGTCGACCAGAGCCGGCACCTCGTGCTGAAGGCGCCGCATCCTTCACCGCTTTCCGCCCATACCGGCTTCTTCGGCAGCCGGCATTTTTCCAGGGCAAACGACTGGCTGGAGGAGAAGGGCCGCGGCCGCATCGACTGGACGCTTCCGGATAATCCCGGTTGAATGTTCATTCGACGACTTGTTATTCGACTGAACAACAAGAATACTGGCGGCAACAGGGATCCAATAACTGGGAGCAAAGAATGAGCAATCACCTGAAGTTCTTCATCGATGGCGCATGGGTCGATCCCGTCACGCCGGCCCGGATCGACGTCATCGATCCCTCGACGGAAGAAGTCTATACGCAGATCTCCGCCGGCTCGAAGGCGGACGTGGACCGCGCCGTTGCGGCCGCCAAGGCGGCCTTTCCGAGCTTCTCGCAGGTCTCGCATGCGGATCGCCTGGCGCTGCTGAAGCGCATCCTCGAAGTCTATAACGAGCGTTACGAGGACATTGCCCGGGCCGTCAGCCAGGAGATGGGTGCGCCGATCGGCTTTGCCCGCAATGCCCAGGCCTGGGCGGGCCAGGCGCATATGGAAGCCACCATCCGCGCGCTCGAAACCTTCGAGTTCAGCCACCGCCGCGGCAATTCCATGATCGTGAAGGAGCCGATCGGCGTCTGTGCGCTGATCACGCCGTGGAACTGGCCGCTGAACCAGATCGTCTGCAAGGTGGCGCCCGCGCTTGCCGCCGGCTGCACCGTGGTGCTGAAGCCCTCCGAAATCGCGCCGATTTCCGGCATCGTCTGGGCCGAGATCATGGAGGCCGCCGGCACGCCGAAGGGCGTGTTCAACCTCGTCAACGGCACGGGCCCTGACGTCGGCCAGGTCATGGCCGGCCATCCCGACGTGGACATGGTCTCCTTCACCGGCTCCACCCGCGCCGGCGTGATCGTCGCCAAGACCGCCGCCGATACCGTCAAGCGCGTGGCGCAGGAACTGGGCGGCAAGTCCGCCAACATCATCCTGCCGGATGCGGATTTCGAGAATGCCGTGATCAACGGCGTGCAGGGCTGCTTCGGCAATACCGGCCAGTCCTGTGATGCGCCGACCCGCATGCTGGTGCCCGCCGACCGCCATGACGAGGCGCTGGCGATCGCCAAGACCGCCGCGGAAGCCATGAAGGTGGGCGATCCCCGCTCGGAGGACACCGATCTCGGCCCCGTCGTGTCCGAGATGCAGTACAACAAGATCCAGGGCCTGATCGAAAAGGGCATCAAGGAAGGCGCGACGCTCGTCACCGGCGGCCCCGGCCGTCCGGAAGGCCTGAACCGCGGCTATTACGTGCGCCCGACCGTCTTCGGCCACGTGAAGCCCGGCATGACCATCGAGCGCGAGGAAATCTTCGGGCCCGTCCTCTCCGTCATCTCCTACGAGAGCGAGGAAGAGGCGGTGAAGATCGCCAACGACACGGTCTATGGCCTTGCGGCCTACATCCAGTCCAAGGACATCGAGCACGCCCGCCGCATCGCCGCCCAGATGCGCGCCGGCACCGTCAACCTCAACTACCCCGACTGGGATACCATGGCCCCCTTCGGCGGCTACAAGCAGTCCGGCAACGGCC